>NZ_JBSZCG010000168.1:0-530 GCF_054166365.1 Corynebacterium sp. UMB8791
GATGTGAAGGTTCCTGCTCCGACGTTTAAGGATAAGGAGGGTAACCCGACCACGGCGCCTGATGGTACGAAGTTCACCCCTGGTGACAAGGTGCCTGAGGGTGTGACTGTCAATGAGGACGGTTCTGTCACCGTTAAGGTTCCTGAGGATGCAAAGCCTGGTGACAAGATCACGGTTCCGGTTGTTGTGACTTACCCGGATGGCTCCAAGGACACTGTTGATGTCACTGTCACGGTTGAGAAGCCGGATGCGCCGGTGACTCCGGCGGAGAAGGACAACGAGAAGTTCAATCCTGGTTACGAGGATGGTTCTGGTAAGCCTGGCGATGATGTGAAGGTTCCTGCTCCGACGTTTAAGGATAAGGAGGGTAACCCGACCACGGCGCCTGATGGTACGAAGTTCACCCCTGGTGACAAGGTGCCTGAGGGTGTGACTGTCAATGAGGACGGTTCTGTCACCGTTAAGGTTCCTGAGGATGCAAAGCCTGGTGACAAGATCACGGTTCCGGTTGTTGTGACTTACCCGGATGG
>NZ_JBSZCG010000169.1:0-518 GCF_054166365.1 Corynebacterium sp. UMB8791
GTTCATCTCCCGCTCGATCATGAGATGTCGGAGATGTTGATGGATCCGGGGAAGTGGCCGACGAAGAGTATTTACATCACGTTCGATAAGGATGGCGCTCGGTGGTCGGGGCGTATCCAGACGTTAAAGGTGATCGAGGATTACAAGGGTGACCAGCAGGTCGAGTTGTACGCTCTGCACGACTATCACAAACTGCGTGAGTTGTTGGTTTGGGCTAACCCGTTTTTGCCTGCTGAGATTCAGTTTCCGAAGGCGTGGGTGTTGTTCGGTCCTGCTAGGTGGGCTGTTACAACTACGTTGTTCGTGAACTTGTTGCGTAAGAACAATAGTTTGTGGATGCTTCCGGACGATCCGCTCAATTTTAGGCAGTGGTTTAATCTGGATATGTCGAACTGGAGCATGGCGGTTAAGCCGGTGGAGTTCGGCAAGGATTCGTCTCTGACTTCTATCGTGCATTCGCGATTTAAGTCGTTCCACGATTGTGTTGCTCCGATCTTGGCGGATGCACAACTCACGAT
>NZ_JBSZCG010000170.1:0-516 GCF_054166365.1 Corynebacterium sp. UMB8791
GTTGAGCAGATTGACAACCTGGGCGCGCAAAAATCGATTGTCATCGAGTTTGCGCGGCTTTGGACGAGCAAGACGCCCGCGGCTGGCCTGATCAGCGTGATAGGCATCGTAGATACCATCGACGCTGTTGCGTGCGATTTCACGACTGATAGTGGATTGACTACGACAGACTATCTGTGCGATACGCCGGTGCGAATGACCTGCCCGCAGGCAATCGGCAATAAGTAAGCGTTCCGTCAGCCCTAGCCGCCGACCAGCGCCAACACGAGATACATCACCAGGTGTTATCCGACTGCGGGTATTCATAGTGGTTAAACTAGCCCGCCGGTTGTACACCGTGGTTGTGCACACCCCAGCCTGCGCGGCAATCTCGGCAACACTATATGAGCCGGCCATAAGCATCTCGTAGATCACGCGATGCTTATGCATCATCGAGACCTTCGGGCAGTGCGATTGGTGCTGAATCGCAATTCCGGCTTGTCGCGCCCACCGCCTGACAGTTGGTGAGGGTATCCC
>NZ_JBSZCG010000171.1:0-501 GCF_054166365.1 Corynebacterium sp. UMB8791
ATGATCACGAATGCGCGCAAGGTCATCGTTATGGCGGACTCGACGAAACTTGGCCGCGACTTCCTCGTCAGCTTTGCAGCATTGGAAGATATCGACGTCGTGATTACAGATTCCTCTGCCCCGGAACAGTTCGTCAACGATCTCAGGGAGCAAGGTGTCGAGGTCGTGGTTGCTTCATGATCCTGACCTTGACTGTAAATCCGTCAATCGATCGACTTGCTCGACTCGATACGGAGCTCAAGCGAGGTGGCGTGTTCCGCCTACCAATGGCTGAGGACATGGCCGGTGGCAAGGGAATTAATGTGTCCAAGGCGTTGCATTACGCCGGAGAAAAGACGCTCGCGCTCTACCCGGCATCGGACTCCGGAAAATTCACGCGCCTGTTGGAAGTCTCTGGCATACCCCATGAAGCCATCAACACGACTAACGAGTTCTAATGCCTTGACAATTGACCACGGTCTTTCTACTGCTGATCCGCAGGAAGCAGCGGTAAAGCGCGCG
>NZ_JBSZCG010000172.1:0-490 GCF_054166365.1 Corynebacterium sp. UMB8791
CAAGGATATTGTACTTCCAGTGGTCAGGTA
This sequence comes from Corynebacterium sp. UMB8791, assembly GCF_054166365.1. NCBI lineage: Bacteria > Bacillati > Actinomycetota > Actinomycetes > Mycobacteriales > Corynebacteriaceae > Corynebacterium > Corynebacterium sp. UMB8791. The sequence continues at coordinate 31 of NZ_JBSZCG010000172.1, forward strand.
TGGATGTGAGAGTTGGACTGTGAAGAAAGTGAGTGCCAAAGAATTGATGTATTTGAACTGTGGTGTTGGAGAAGACTCTTGAAAGTCCCTTGGACTGCAAGGAGATCCAACCAGTCCATTCTGAAGGAGATCAGCCCTGGGTGTTCTTTGGAAGGACTGATGCTAAAGCTGAAACTCCAGTACTTTGGCCACCTCATGCGAAGAGTTGACTCATTGGAAAAGACTCTGATGCTGGGAGGAATTGGGGGCAGGAGGAGAAGGGGACGACAGAGGATGAGATGGCTGGATGGCATCACCAATTCAATGAATGTGAGTCTGAGTGAACTCCAGGAGTTGGTGATGGACAGGGAGGCCTGGCGTGCTGCGGTTCATGCGGTCACAAAGAGACACGACTGAGCAACTGAACTGAACAACACATTAATGCCTTTCCCCTCCCTCAAGGATGATCCATCTGGGATGC
>NZ_JBSZCG010000173.1:0-472 GCF_054166365.1 Corynebacterium sp. UMB8791
TCGCCAAGCTCACTTATCGGGTCACCCGCTGGATCTTGCAGCGCCTTGCTATTGACCGGATGAGTGTGTCAGCTACCGCCAAAGCACTCGGTGTGGGCTGGGACCTGGTCAACCAAATCGCACTAGATGCCTGCCGCCAGCTTGTCTACGGCGACCCTTGTCACCTAGATGGGGTTCGCATTCTTGGAGTCGATGAACATGTATGGAAACACACCAGAAAACCAGGTCAGGCATCAAACCTGGTGACCATACTCGTTGACCTCACACCGCTGGTGGACGGGCGTGGGCCTGCACGTTTGTTAGACATGCGACCATGCAGGTCCGCAGATGTGCTCAGCGGGTGGCTTAAGGAGCGCGACCCCAGCTTCCGGGAGCAGATACAGGTAGTGACCATGGATGGGTTCACCGGATATGCCACCGCAGTCGAGGAACAACTACCACAAGCAGACAAAGTCATGGACCCTTTCCATGT
>NZ_JBSZCG010000174.1:0-469 GCF_054166365.1 Corynebacterium sp. UMB8791
ATGTATGTTGAAAAATGCTGGGATGAGTTGTGGGTAGCGGTGAAATTCCAAACGAACTTGGAGATAGCTGGTTCTCTCCGAAATAGCTTTAGGGCTAGCCTCGCGAGAGAGGATAATGGAGGTAGAGCACTGTTTGGACTAGGGGCCCGTCAGGGGTTACTGAATTCAGATAAACTCCGAATTCCATATATCTATACGCGGGAGTCAGACTGCGAGTGATAAGATCCGTAGTCGAAAGGGAAACAGCCCAGATCACCAGTTAAGGTCCCCAAATCTATGCTAAGTGGAAAAGGATGTGGAGTTGCACAGACAACTAGGATGTTGGCTCAGAAGCAGCCACCATTTAAAGAGTGCGTAATAGCTCACTAGTCTGTCTCTTATACACATCTGACGCTGATCGTCGGCAGCGTCAGATGTGTATAAGAGACAGGGTTGAAGGTGTGGTGAAACACACTGGAGGACCGAACCC
>NZ_JBSZCG010000175.1:0-72778 GCF_054166365.1 Corynebacterium sp. UMB8791
ATGCGCATCCTTGTTATCGGTTCGGGCGGCCGTGAACACGCCCTGTTGAAAGGTCTTGCAGGACACGAGCTCACTGTCGCGCCGGGAAACGTCGGCATGGCATCACTTGCTGAGGTCAGGAGTGTCGACGTCGCTTCGCCTGAGTCGGTCGTCGAGCTGGCGAAAGACGTTGACGCTGAGCTTGTCGTGATTGGCCCTGAGGTGCCGTTGGTGGCGGGTGCGGTGGACGCGCTGCAGGCCGCGGGCATTCCAGCGTTTGGCCCGACGAAGGCCGCGGCGCAGCTGGAGGGGTCGAAGGCATTCGCGAAGGACGTCATGGCCGCTGCTGGTGTGGCGACGGCCCGCGCGCAGCGCGTGGAGCGCATCGAGGAGATCGACGATGCTCTTGAGGCGTTCGGCCCGCACTACGTGGTCAAGGATGATGGGCTGGCTGGCGGCAAGGGGGTCGTCGTCACGCTCGATGCTGCCGAGGCCCGCGCGCACGCTCGCGCGGTGATTGAGGCCGGCAACCCCGTGCTGTTCGAGTCCTTCCTGGAGGGCCCGGAGGTGTCACTGTTCTGCCTCGTAGACGGCGAGACCGTGGTGCCGCTGCTGCCAGCGCAGGACCACAAGCGCGCCTACGACAATGACGAGGGCCCGAACACTGGTGGGATGGGCGCGTACACGCCGCTTCCGTGGCTGCCGGAGGGTGGCGTAGACCGCATCGTGGACGAGATTGCGCGGCCGGTGGCGCGCGAGATGGTCGCCCGCGGCATCCCGTACCAGGGCCTGCTGTACGTCGGCGCCGCGTGGGGGCCAGAGGGCCCGTCGGTGGTGGAGTTCAACGCTCGCTTCGGCGACCCGGAGACCCAGCCGGTGCTCAGCCTGCTGCGCACCCCACTTGTCGACGTCCTCTACGCCGTAGCAACGGGCAGCCTCGACACGCTGCCGGCGCTGGACTGGGAGGACGGCTACGCGGCGACGGTGGTGCTGGCGGCGAAGGATTACCCGGAGCACCCGAAGACCGGGGACGCCATTAATGGCGCCGACCTGGACAACCCCGACGTGGTGTTGCACGCAGGTACCGCGACCAAGGATGGGGAGTACGTCTCTGCTGGTGGGCGCGTGCTCAACGTGCTGGGTAAGGGCGTAACGCTGCAGGACGCGGTGGACGCTGCCTACCAGGCGATTGGGCAGATTTCGCTCGAGGGTTCCTTCTACCGCAAGGACATTGGGCGGCGCGCGATTGAGGGAGAAATCCGTATCTAGCGCGCGTGTCGGGACGTTGTGCGATAATCAGCGTCGTGGCTGAGAAACTGTTGAAACCGAACAATAGCAACGTCCTGTCGAACCGCTACGCGTCGCCGGAAATGGCGACGCTGTGGAGCGCAGAACACAAGATCATTCTGGAGCGTCAGCTCTGGATCGCCGTGATGAAGGCGCAGCGTGAGCTGGGAGTCGAGATTCCCGAGGAGGCGATCGCTGCGTACGAGGCGGTCGTCGACAAGGTGGACCTGGCTTCGATTGCTGAGCGTGAGAAGGTCACGCGACATGACGTGAAGGCGCGCATTGAGGAGTTCAACGCGCTGGCCGGGTACGAGCACATCCATAAGGGGATGACCAGCCGTGACCTGACCGAGAATGTCGAACAGCTGCAGATTTATCGCTCGCTGGAGCTGATTCGCGACAAGTCGGTTGCGGTACTCAAGACGATCGGGAACCGGGCGGATCAGTACTCCACCCTGGTGATGGCGGGGCGTTCGCACAACGTTGCGGCGCAGGCCACGACGCTGGGCAAGCGTTTCGCATCGGCGGCGGATGAGATGCTGGTAGCGGTTGAGCGCATCGAGACGCTGCTGGCGGCATATCCGCTGCGCGGCATCAAGGGCCCGATGGGCACCGCACAGGACATGCTCGACCTGATGGGTGGTGACGAGGCGAAGCTGCGCCAGCTGGAGCAGTCGGTGGCGCGCCACCTGGGATTTGAGCGCACCTTTGACTCGGTCGGCCAGGTCTACCCGCGCTCCCTGGACTTCGACGCTATCTCGGCGATCGTGCAGCTGGGAGCGGGTCCGTCGTCGCTCGCGACCACGATCCGCCTGATGGCCGGCAACGAGACGGTCACGGAGGGCTTCAAGGAGGGCCAGGTTGGTTCTTCGGCGATGCCGCACAAGATGAACGCGCGTTCCTGCGAGCGCGTCGGTGGCTTCCAGGTGATCCTGCGCGGCTACCTCACCATGGTCGCTGACCTTGCTGGGCAGCAGTGGAACGAGGGCGATGTGTTCTGCTCGGTGGTGCGCCGCGTGGCACTTCCGGACGCCTTCTTCGCTATCGACGGCCAGTTTGAGACATTTCTCACTGTGCTGGATGAGTTCGGTGCGTTCCCGGCGATGCTCAACCGTGAGCTGGACCGTTACCTGCCGTTCTTGGCCACGACGAGGATTTTGATGGCGGCGGTACGCGCGGGTGTGGGCCGTGAGACGGCGCACGAGATTATCAAGGAGCACGCGGTTGCGATGGCGCTTGATATGCGCGAAAATGGCGCTGAACAAAACCTCATTGAGCGCCTCGCCGCTGATGAGCGCCTCCCGCTCGACAAAGAGCAGCTGCAGGATGCGTTGGCTGACCGCCACGCGTTCATTGGCTCGGCGGAGTCGCAAGTCAGCAACGTGTGCGCTCGTATCCAACAGCTTATCGACGCCCACCCGGACGCCGCTGCGTACAAACCAGGGGAGATTCTGTAACCTTTATGTCCATGCGTCCAGAGCTTTCTGACTATACCCACCTGGCTGGCGGCAAAGTCCGCGAGATTTACGAGGTGGATGACGAAACGTTATTGATGGTGGCGTCCGACCGCATTTCGGCGTTCGACTTCTCGCTGGAGCCGGCGATCCCGGATAAGGGCCGGATTCTGACTGCCACGTCCATGTTCTTCTTCGACCTGCTTTCGGGTGTGCGCAATCACCTGGCGGGCCCGATTGATGATCCCCGGATTCCGGAGGAAGTCCTCGGCCGCTCGTACGTGGTGAAGAAGCTGAAGATGATTCCGTTCGAGTGCGTCGCTCGCGGTTACCTGACTGGTTCAGGCAAGAAGGAGTACGACCGCACCGGCATGGTGTGTGGTGTGAAGCTGCCCGAGGGCCTGGTTGAGGCCTCGAAGTTACCGGAGCCGATTTTCACTCCTGCGACGAAGGCTGCGCAGGGTGACCACGATGAGAATGTCACGTTCGAGTACGTGGAGGAGAAGGTGGGCGCGAAGCTCGCCGCCCAGCTGCGCGACCTCACCTTGGAGGTGTACACCAAGGCTGCGGAGTACGCGGAGACCAAGGGCATCATCCTGGCGGACACGAAGCTGGAGTTCGGCGTCGACGAGGAAGGCAACCTGGTCCTTGCGGACGAGGTACTCACGCCTGATTCGTCCCGCTACTGGCCAGCCGATACGTACGAGGAAGGCAAGGTGCAGCCGAGCTTCGATAAGCAGTACGTGCGCAACTGGCTCACCGGCCCGAAGTCCGGCTGGGACCCTGCGGAGAACACGCAGCCACCGGAGCTGCCTGGTTCCGTGGTGGAGGCGACCCGCGACCGCTACATCGAGGCGTACGAGCGCCTCAGCGGCGAGAAGTTTGGGGACTGGCCGGGGGCGCGTGCCTAAGGCGTGAGGTTGCGCGTAGACTCGTCGCCTATGACGAATTTCAGCGCGCAACCGCCAGTGGCAGCAAAACACCCTACGACTCGCGTGTTTCATGGACGCGAGTTCGTCGATAATTATGAGTGGCTCCGGGACAAGCAGTCCCCGGAGACCATTGCCTATTTGGAGGCGGAGAACGCGTATACCGCGGAGGTGACTGCCCCATTTGCCCCGCTCGCGGAGCAGGTTTACCAGGAGATGAAGTCTCGCATCAAGGAGACTGATATGTCCGTGCCGCAGCGCAACGGAGACTGGTGGTACTACGGCCGCACCATCGAGGGTAAGAGCTACGGCGTGTCCTGCCGCGTGCGGGTCGGCGACGACCCGTGGACGCCGCCGACGCTGCCGGAGGACGGCTCGCCGCTGCCGGGGGAGCAGGTGCTGCTTGACCTCAACGAGATGGCCGAAGGCCATGAGTTCTTCTCGCTCGGCGCGTCAGCGGTATCTACGTCGGGGCGCTTGCTCGCCTTTTCGACGGACACCTCCGGCGACGAACGCTTCGACCTGCGCATCAAGGACCTGGAGACCGGCGAGCTGCTGCCGGATACCATCGAAGGCGCCTTTTACGGCGCGACGTGGGCGGGGGAGCAGTACCTGTTTTACCTGCGCGTTGATGACGCGTGGCGCCCGCACCAGGTGTGGCGCCACGAGGTGGGCACGGCGGCGTCGGAGGACGTGCTGGTCTACCAGGAGGACGACGAGCGCTTCAACCTCGGCGTGGGCGGGGACCGCGCCGAGCAGTTCCTGTACATCGTGGCCAGCTCGAAGCTGACCAGCGAGTGGCGCGCGGTACCCCTGGAGACGCCGACCGCCGAGTTCGAGGTGCTGTGGCCGCGCGAGGAAGGCGTGGAGTACGACCTGGATTACGCGGAGCTCGCCGGGCGCGGGTACTGGGTGGTCACGCACAACGCCACCGGCCCCAACTTTGCAGTGGGGACCTGCCCGGTGGATGCGCGGGTGCCGCTGACTGAGCTGGAGACGTTCGTGGAGCACAGCGCGGACGTGCGCGTAGAGGGCGTCGATACGTACCGGGACTTCCTGTTTTGTGCCTACCGCTCCGGCGGCATTAGCAGGCTTGCGGTAGCGCCTGTGGAGGGCGGCAGCTTCGGCGCGCTGCGCGAGCTCGAGTTCGACGAGGAGCTCTACACCGTGGGCTTGGGCGGAAACCCTGAGTGGGACGCGCCGGTGGTGCGGCTGACCTACACCTCGTTTACGCAGCCGGCCCAGCTGTTCGACTACCAGGTGGCCACCCGCGGCCTGACGTTGCTGAAGCAGCAGGAGGTGCTTGGGGGTTACGACGCCGCCGATTACGTTGCCAGCCGCATGTGGGCTACGGCCGACGACGGAACCCAGGTGCCGATCTCCGTGGTGCACCGCGCGGACCTGGACATGACCCATCCGCACCCGACGCTGCTCTACGCCTACGGCTCCTACGAGTCCTCCGTGGACCCAGGCTTTTCCGTGGCGCGGCTGTCGTTGCTGGACCGCGGGATGGTTTGGGCGTGCGCGCACGTGCGCGGCGGCGGCGAGATGGGCCGCGGCTGGTACGACAACGGCAAGATGCTGACGAAGAAGAACACGTTCACCGACTTCATCGCGTGCGCCGACGAGCTGGTGCGCGCGAGCGTGAGCTCCTACGACACGCTTGTGGCCGAGGGCGGATCGGCGGGCGGGATGCTGATGGGCGCGATTGCGAACATGGCCCCGGAGAAGTTCGCGGGCATCCAGGCGATCGTCCCGTTCGTGGACCCGCTGACCTCAATCCTCATGCCGGAGCTGCCACTGACCGTGGTGGAGTGGGAGGAATGGGGCGACCCGTACCACGACCCGGAGGTGTACGACTACATGGCCTCCTACGCCCCGTACGAGAACATCACAGCCCAGCGCTACCCGGACATCCTTGCAGTGACCAGCCTGAACGATACGCGCGTGCTGTACGTGGAGCCCGCGAAGTGGGTGGCGAAGCTGCGTGAGATAGCTACGGGCGGGGAGATTCTGCTTAAGACGGAGATGTCTGCCGGTCACGGCGGTGTGTCCGGCCGCTACGAGAAGTGGAAGCAGACCGCGTTCGAGTACGCCTGGACGCTCGTACACTCGGGGGCGTGCACCGTCTAGCAGCCGCAAAATAAAGGACTCCCGCGGGAGGGATCCGTTCGTTATACTGTCTTCGTCGTAATGACCTCCGAGACACGAAGGATTCTCATGGCAAAAGTCGTGGTAAATGTCATGCCTAAGGCTGAAATTTTGGATCCGCAGGGCCAAGCTGTCCTGCGCGCGCTGGGCAGAATCGGGGTGAACGGTGTCGAGGACGTGCGTCAGGGCAAGCGCTTTGAAATCGAAGTCGACGACACCGTGTCCGACGATGAGCTCAAGCGCGTCGCCGAAACCCTCCTGGCAAATATGGTGATTGAAGACTTCGAGGTTGTTCGATGACGGCAACCATCGGTGTAATCACGTTCCCAGGCACGCTCGACGACGTCGATGCGTTGCGTGCAGTTCGCCTGGCTGGCGCACAGCCGAAGTCGCTGTGGCACGCTGATGAAGATTTGACGGGTGTTGACGCCGTCGTGGTCCCCGGTGGGTTTTCCTACGGGGACTATTTGCGTTCCGGAGCCATCGCCGCGCAAGCCCCAATGATGGGCGCTGTGGTGGAGGCTGCGAAGAAGGGCATGCCGGTGCTGGGCATCTGCAACGGTTTCCAGATCCTCACCGAGGCTGGACTGCTGCCGGGCGCGCTGACCCGCAATCAGCACCTGAACTTCCACTGCGTGGACACCTACCTTGAGGTGGCCAACGCGGAGACCGCGTGGACGAACCGCTTCAACGAGGGGGACAAGATCCTCGTGCCGGCGAAGCACGGCGAGGGCCGCTTCCAGGCGTCCGCCGAGACCATCGAGCAGCTGGAGAAGGAAGGCCGCGTGGTGTTCCGCTACACGGATAACTTCAACGGCTCTATCAACGCGATTGCTGGTGTGACGAGCGAAAACGGCCGCATCGTGGGGTTGATGCCGCACCCGGAGCACGCGATTGAGGCGCTTACGGGGCCGTCGACGGACGGGCTCGGGTTGTTCTTGTCCGCTATTTCTTCGATCGGAGCGTAGGGAAACAATGACTGTACATAATGACACGGTGGAGCACGCCGCGCAGACTCCTGAACTGGAGCAGCCCTACGCGGAACTCGGCCTGAAGACCGACGAGTACGAAAAGATCAAGCGCATCCTGGGCCGCCGCCCGACGGATGCGGAGCTGACGGTGTACTCCGTCATGTGGTCCGAGCACTGCTCCTACAAGTCCTCCAAGGTGCACCTGCGCTACTTCGGGGAGACGATGACGGAGGAGATGGCGTCGAAAATTCTGGCCGGTATTGGCGAGAACGCGGGCGTCGTCGACATCGGTGACGGCGACGCGGTGACCTTCCGCGTGGAGAGCCACAACCACCCGTCCTTCGTGGAGCCCTACCAGGGTGCCGCGACGGGTGTGGGTGGCATTGTGCGCGACATCATGGCGATGGGCGCGCGCCCAATCGCGGTGATGGACCAGCTGCGCTTCGGCCCTGCTGACGCGCCGGACACCAAGCGAGTCCTGCCTGGCGTGGTGCACGGCGTTGGCGGCTACGGCAACTCGCTGGGCCTGCCGAACATTGGCGGCGAGACCGTCTTCGACGAAGCATATGCGGGTAACCCGCTGGTCAACGCGCTGTGCGTGGGCACGCTCAAGGTCGAGGACCTGAAGCTGGCGTTCGCCTCCGGCACGGGCAACAAGGTGGTCCTCTTCGGCTCCCGCACGGGCCTTGACGGCATCGGCGGCGTGTCGGTGCTGGGCTCTGCGACCTTCGAGGAAGGCGAGGAGCGCAAGCTCCCAGCCGTCCAGGTTGGCGACCCGTTCGCGGAAAAGGTCCTCATCGAGTGCTGCCTGGAGCTGTACAAGGCCGGCGTTGTCGTCGGTATTCAGGACCTCGGTGGCGGCGGCTTGGCGTGTGCTACCTCCGAGCTGGCTGCGGCGGGCGACGGCGGCATGACCGTCAACCTGGACAACGTGCCACTGCGCGCGGCGAATATGAGCGCCGCCGAGATCCTGGCGTCCGAGTCCCAGGAGCGCATGTGCGCCGTGGTCACACCTGAGAACGTGGATCGCTTCATGGAGATCTGCGCGAAGTGGGAGGTCGGTGCGGCCGTGATTGGTGAGGTCACCGATGAGAAGGACCGCTACCTCGTCTACCACAAGGGCGAGCTGGTACTGGACGCGCCACCGTCATCGATCGACGAAGGCCCGGTCTACGACCGCCCGTACGCGCGCCCCGAATGGCTTGATGGCGTGCAGGCGAAGGCGGACGTCGATACTTCGGAGGACCTGGAGGCTACCTGGCTCAAGATGGTTGCCTCCCCGGCGCTGTGCTCCCGCGACTTCATTACGCAGCAGTACGACCGCTACGTGCGTGGCAACACCGTGCAGGCCCAGTACTCGGATGCGGGCGTGCTGCGCATCAACGAGGAGACCTCGCGCGGTGTGGCGATTTCCGCTGACGCGTCCGGCCGCTACTCCTACCTGGACCCGAACATGGGTGTGCGCCTCGCGCTTGCGGAGGCCTACCGCAATGTTGTGGTCACCGGCGCGAAGCCGGTCGCGGTGACGAACTGCCTCAACTTCGGTTCCCCTGAGAACCCCGACGTGATGTGGCAGTTCCGCGAAGCCGTCCACGGCCTCGCCGACGGCGCTGCTGAGCTGGAGATTCCGGTCTCCGGCGGCAACGTGTCCTTTTACAACCAGACCGGCGAGACCCCAATCCTGCCGACCCCAGTCGTGGGCGTGCTCGGCGTGATCGAGGACGTCAACGCCGCCATCCCGCACCGCCTGCCGAAGGGCGAGGGCGAGCAGGCCTTGCTCGTGCTGGGTGACACGAAGGCGGAGTTCGGCGGCTCGGTGTGGCAGGACATCTCCGGCCAGGGCCTGAGCGGCCTGCCGCCACAGGTAGACCTTGCCAACGAGGAACGCCTCGGCGAGCTGCTGCACGCGAACAAGGATATTCTTGCCGCGCACGACCTCTCAGAAGGTGGCCTGTCCCAGGCTGTCTTCGAGATGCTGCTGGGCTCCGGCAAGGGCGCCAAGCTGGACCTTTCGGCGGTCCACGAGGACGCGTTCACCGCGCTGTTCTCCGAGTCCGCCTCCCGCGTGCTCGTCGCGGTGGATCCATCGCTTGTCGACGCCACCATCGAGCGCGCCAACGCAACCGGCGTCCCAGCGCACGTGTTGGGCACCACCACCGACGACGGCCAGATCACCTTCGGTGATCACTCCGTCGCCGTGGCCGCGCTGGCAGACGCGTGGGCGAATACGTTGCCGGCACTGTTCGGCAACGCGACGGCCCCGAACGCCGCGCTGTAGTTAGCGCGATTTAGAGGTTATGCCGCCAGGTCATTACGGTGCCTGGCGGCGTTTCCATGCGCAGGCCTGTTGCCTCAACGCCGGGCTGGCCTGCGTCGTCGACGGAGAAGCTGACGAAGGTCTGGTTGTAGGTCTGATTGGGAACGAGCGCCTGCGGGTCCCGTGGCAGGACCGGGAGCTCTACGGTGTCGCAGAGCTGGGTGGCAAAGTTGCGCACGCGGTTCGCCGCCACGTTGCCTTCGCCGACGATGGTGATTTCGGGGCTGATCACGGCCTCGTCGGGGCTGTCGCCTGCGGTGCCGCCGGTGTAGACGTAGCTGATGTCGAAGCAGCGCAGCTGGGTCACGTCGGCGAGCGCGGTGTCGGCGTTGGTGTAGTTGCCGACACGCCTGCGTGCCTCCTGTCCTGAGATGACGCGGGGGTTCTCTACGCGTGCCCGGAAGTGGTACGCCCCGCCGCTATCGCCGAGGAGCGTGACGGCGGCGGACTGGCGGAACTGCAGCGCGGTCGCCGTCTTCGGCTGGGGCGCCGCGCAGCCAACCAGTGAACCGGCCACACAGGCGCTCGCGGCCAGCAGCGCAGCGGTTCGCTTCAGCACTGACATAGCCGCCACTAGTCGACGCGCTGCTGCGCATCGTCTGGGCGCACCAGCGGCTCCGGCTCATACTGCGCCCGCAGGTCCTTGAGCGTCTGCGTGTGCTCCCAGAGGCGTTTGTCCTCGTCCGTGACTGGGGTGAACTTGCGCGCGGCCAGCGGGTTGCCGTCGATATCGATACCGATGTAGGTCACCGTGGCGTGAATCGCGTTCTGGAGCGACTCGCGTCCGCCGCGCGGATCCCCCGATCGAACAAAGATAGAGGTGTGCATCGAGCGTGCATCCGTCCTGGTCAGGCGCGCTTCCACCTCGATGAGGTCGCCGATGTGGATCGGCTTGTAGAAGCGGATGCCGCCCGCGTACACCGCTGCGGTGCGTTCCCCGGACCACTCCATCGTGCAGGCCATGCCGGCCTCATCGATCCACTCCATGGCGGTGCCGCCGTGCACATCGCCGCCCCAGTTGATGTCGGTCGGTTTGGCCAGGAAGCGGTGGATGGTGCGCGGCGCGGTGGAGTCGTCCGTGTAGGTCTGTTCCAGCATGGACGCCTCGATGGCCTTGCGCAGGTCGATGCGGGAGATCGCGGCGGCTTCCACGCGGCGTTCCTCATCGGTCTCAGGCGTAAATGTCGGCACCGGGGTTGGGCGCCCAGCTGCATCCTTTGCCACGAAAATCACCAGGCAGTCGCACGCGCGGGTGAAAACACCTTCCCGTGGGTCTGCCGAGAGCACCTCGTTGACGATGTGCATGGAAGTGCGGCCAGTCATCGCGATCCGGGAACGGACCTCCACAATGTGACCCGACGGAATCGGTCGGGTGAAGTGGATGTGGCCGACGTAGGCAGTCACGCAGTAGGTCGAAGACCACTGCGCGGCACACGCGTATGCCGCCTTGTCGATCCACTGCAACACACGGCCACCGGAGACGCCCTGGGCGCCCGCGTGGAGAACATCTGTAGGAGCCGCCATGAAACGCAGCGTGATGGAAGGAGACTTCATGGCACCACAGCATAATATGAAATCCATGGCACAGAGGAAGGCACAGAAGAAGACAGAGGTGGACCCGGCAGCGACTCGAGCGGCCGTCTTGGCAATCAAGGACTGGCTGTTGGACGAAGAGGGCGTCGATAAGCCCGGCAGGGCGCTGCTTGCCGACGCCGTTCGCCGCACCGCCCGCACCCTCGCCCACGAGATGCCCGGACACACAGTAGAGCTGCGAGTACCCCCGTTTGTTGCGGTGCAGTGCGTCGAAGGCCCCCGCCACACCCGCGGCACCCCGCCCAACGTCGTGGAAATGGACCCGGCCACCTGGCTGCGAATCGCCACAGGTTGTGCCACTTTCGAGGAAGAAGTTCGCGCCGGGCGTATCGACGCCTCCGGCTCCCGAGCCCACGAAGTCCAAAAAGGGCTGCCCGTTCTACCCCTTCACCCCTAGGTGTTCGTTAGAGTAGAGCACGTGCGAACCGAAGAGGAATACATCGGGGATGACACTCCGCGCGAAGAATGCGGTGTGTTCGGCGTTTGGGCGCCCGGTGAAGACGTATCAAAACTGACATATTTCGGACTATTTGCCCTCCAGCACCGCGGCCAAGAAGGCGCAGGTATCGCTGTGGGCGACCACGACCAAGTGGTGGTGTTCAAAGACATCGGGCTGGTCAGCCAAATCTTTGACGAGCCGACGCTCGGCGCGTTGCAAGGCGACGTCGCCATCGGCCACACCCGGTACTCCACGGCGGGCAACAACTCGTGGGACAACGTGCAGCCGATGTACCGCGTCAGCCCCAACGGCACCGACGTTGCGCTGGCGCACAACGGCAACCTGACCAACTACGTGGAGCTGCAGCGCGAGGCCGTGGAGCGCAAGCTCATCCCCGCCGACGGGGTAGAGGGCCAGGGCTCCTCCTCCGACACGGCGGTCGTCTCCGCCCTGCTTGCCGACGCCATCCGCGACGACGTCACCCTCCTGGACTCCGCGCGCCAACTCCTGCCGCGCGTCAAGGGAGCGTTCTGCTTCATGGTGACCGACGGCAAGACCCTCTACGCGGCGCGCGACCCACACGGCGTGCGCCCACTGTGCCTCGGCCGCCTGGAACGCGGCTGGGTCGTCGCTTCCGAAACGTGTGCGCTGGACATCGTGGGCGCCTCTTTCGTCCGCGACATCGAACCGGGCGAGCTCATCGCCATCGACGAGACCGGCGTCCACTCCGAGCGCTTCGCCGACGCACCGCACGCGCACTGCGTGTTCGAGTACGTCTACGTCGCCCGGCCCGACTCAGTTGTCGACGGCCAATCCGTCAACAGCGCCCGCATCGATATCGGACGCCGCCTGGCCCGCGTCGCACCCGTCGACGCCGACCTGGTCATGCCGGTCCCAGAGTCCGGCACCCCGGCAGCAATCGGCTACGCCGAGGAGTCCGGCATCCCGTTTAAGCAGGGCATGATGAAGAACGCCTACGTGGGCCGCACCTTCATCCAGCCCTCGGACACGCTGCGCCAGTTGGGCCTGCGCCTGAAGCTCAACCCGGTGCGCGAAGTCATCGAGGGTAAGAAGCTCGTCGTCGTGGATGACTCCATCGTGCGCGGCAACACCCAGCGCAAACTGATCCGGATGCTGCGCGAGGCCGGCGCCGCCGAAGTGCACGTGCGCATCGCTTCGCCACCAGTGAAGTGGCCGTGCTTCTACGGCATCGACTTCGCCAGCCCCGGCGAGCTCATCGCCAACCACGGGCGCGGCGGCAACGAAGAAGTCGTCGCCGAGTCCATCAGGACCATGGTGGGTGCGGACTCCCTGGCGTTCGTCACCACCGAGGACATGATCGCCTCCACCAACCAGCCAGCCTCCAACCTCTGCGCGGCCTGCTTCACCGGCGAGTACCCACTCGGGCTCCCGGAGGGCAACCACAACGCAGATCTTGTTCGTCGTCTTCAGAAAGGTGAAAACGCATCATGACCCACCACAACACCCCAGCTGACTCGGGCGTGTCCTACGAGGCCGCAGGTGTCTCCATCGAAGCCGGCGACAAGGCCGTCGAGTTGCTCGCGCCCCTTGCCAAGCGCGCCTCCCGCCCAGAGGTCCAGGGTGGCATCGGCGGCTTCGCCGGCCTGTTCGCCTTGGGCAAGTACAAGGAGCCGCTGCTCGCGGCCGGATCCGACGGCGTCGGTACCAAGCTGGCCGTCGCTCAGGCGATGGACAAGCACGACACCATCGGCATCGACCTGGTCGCCATGTGCGTCGACGACCTTGTCGTCTGCGGCGCGGAGCCACTTTTCTTGCAGGATTACATCGCGATCGGCAAGGTCGTCCCCGAGAAGGTAGCCGACATTGTTTCCGGCATCGCCGAGGGCTGCGTCCAGGCGGGCTGCGCGCTGCTCGGCGGCGAGACCGCGGAGCACCCAGGCGTCATGGACGTCAACGACTACGACGTCTCCGCCACCGCAATCGGCGTCGTCGAAGCTTCCGAGCTCCTCGGCCCGGACAAGGTCCGCGAGGGCGACACCATCATCGCGATGGCGTCCTCCGGCCTGCACTCCAACGGCTACTCACTCGCACGCTACGTGCTGCTCGAGCGCGCCGGGCTGCCTCTCGACGGCCACGTCGACGCCCTCGGCCGCACCCTCGGCGAGGAGCTTTTGGAACCAACCAAGATCTACGCTCTCGACTGCCTGGCGCTTGCCAAGGAGTGCGACGTGCGCACCTTCTGCCACGTCACTGGCGGCGGCTTGGCGGGCAACATGGAGCGCATCATCCCTGAGGGCCTCGTTGCCGACATGGACCGCTCCACCTGGACCCCCGGTCCGATCTTCCAGACCATCCAATCCGTCGGCGACGTCCCCGTCGAGGAGATGGAGAAGACCTTCAACATGGGTATCGGCATGGTGGCCGTCGTGGCACCAGAAGCGCGTGACCAGGCGTTGGCGCTGCTGAAGGACCGCGGCATCGACAGCTGGGTCCTCGGCGAGGTCCGCACGGCCGAGGCCGGGGAGGATGCCCGCGCGGTACTTCGGGGCCAGCATTCTTAGGACTCACGCACCACATTCCGCAATTTCAATCAACGGGCTTCACAAAAGCCTAGGTCGCTGATTAGCTGTGCAGGAATGTGGTGTCTCCTTGGTCGCCCCAGTGCCAAAGGACGCACCCAGTTTTATTTAGCCCTTTTGTGGCCTGCGGATACGTAAGGGTCCTGTTTTGGAATTGCGTCCTTTGGCACTCGTGCTCCTGTGCGTGCACCAAATTCCCTCCCGCCCGACCAGCGACCAGGGAAAACGCCAGGCCTCTATCTAAAACCAAGGAATGTGGTGTCTCCTTGGTGCCAGCAGCCCCTGAACGAGTGTTAAAGGCACCAAAAGAACACCCGCGGCCCGGATGGGCAGCAGGTGTTCTTTGTAAGCGTTGGACGTTTAGCGGCCTGAGGTGCCGTACGCATCCCAGTCGGCGTAATCGGCGTACTGGTCATCTACCTCGTAGTCGTCGTCCTCTTCCCAGCTCTTCTTCGGAGCTTTGCCTGCGAGCTCGCGTTGGAGCGACTCGAGGTCCATTTCGGGAGAGTTGTACTTCAGTTGGCGAGCAACCTTGGTCTGCTTTGCTTTGGCGCGTCCGCGACCCATTGCGTGACCCCCTTGAGGTGGTTCTTCTGGGCGGCTCCCGGGCAGGGAGCGGCCTCATGCTTTTCGATTCGTTAATTGTCCTGTAGGACATAATAGCGCGAACGTTCCAAAAATTCCCCTCCACGGGGTGACCTGTGTGTTTGCCCAGCGGGCCCCGGCAAGAGCCCGCACCGGGCCCCAATTTGAGACCTAGTTGCCGCGCAGCCGTTGTTGCGCCTTGCGTCCGGCTTTCTCGCCCTCGTCGGTGGGGAGGGAATCGGGGTCGATGCGGGCGGCGACGCCGTCGATGTCAAGGTCGACGTCAGTGCCGGCGTTGAGTGCGGACCGTTTCAGGCGGGCCAGTGCGATGGGGCCGTAGTCGGCGTCGTGGACGACGGTGCCGAGTGTGCCAACCGCGCGCCCGCCCGCCCGGATGGTTGCACCGATCTCTGGCTCGGTGGGTGCGGAGCCGTCGAGCTGCAGCATGACCATCAGGCGGGGGGAGCGGCCAATGTTTTCCACGCGCGCGACGGTCTCTTGTCCGCGGTAGCAGCCCTTCTCCAGGTGGACTGCGGCGATGCGGTCACCGCGGTTGATCAGGCGCGGGGCTTCGTGCGGGATGGTTTTTTCGTCGCAGTCGGCGCCGAGTTCGGGCTCGCCGGCCCGCACGCGCTCGGCGGTGAACGCCATCAGCCCGCCGAGCACGCCGCCGCGTTCCACCAGCGCATCGACGACCTCTTCGAGCCGGTCGCGTTCGACCGCGATGTCGAAGCGCGCGTGCGCGGTCCACGGGGACACCCGCCGGGAAAACGCCGTGCCGTCCATCGACGCGAGGGCTTCCGTGGCGTCGGCTGGGCCGATGAGCGTGAGGATCGCCAGGTCGGTGTCGGTGATGGTGACGTCGGACCAGAACACCATTTTGCGCAGGAACGCGGTGAAGGTTTCGTATTGCGCGGCTGGCAGGTCGAGGTAGAACGTGGCGCCGTCGTAGAAGACGTCGGCGTGGTGGAGGATCCTGCCCTGCGCGTCGAGGTCGAGGGCGGAGGCTGCGAAGCCGGAGGGGGCGTCGTCAAGCTTTTGTGAGAGGAGGTTGTTTAAGAACTCTGGTGCGTCGGGCCCCGCGACCGCGATGATGCGGCGCTGCGAGCGGTCGATGATGACGGGCTGGGTGTCCATGGCGCGTTGTTCGCCGAGCGGCTCCCCGTAGTGCCAGGCGACCCCCTTCGCGTCGAGCGGCGTCGTGCCCGCAAACTCTGCGGCGCCAGGGCGTTGCAAAAGTGGAGAAGAGTTCAACACATCCACCATCGTAGCGGGATACTATGAACGCATGGGTTCGTCGCACTTGTTACCAGCTCCAGTGATCTATCTTGTGGAACCGTTCGGCGGTTCTATTCGACGCCAAAACGCCAGCATGCCGCACGTGTTTTGGGACGACGCCGCCGTCACGCGTGGCGACGGCATCTTCGAAACCATCCTGATCCGGAAGGGGGTGCCCGCCAACCTTGAGGCCCACATTGAGCGTTTCCGGCGAAGCGCCCGCACACTCGACCTGCCGGACCCGGGGGTGGACCACTGGGTGAAGGCGACGAATGAGGCGGTGGCCGACTACGTGCGCGAGCGCGGCAGCGAGCCGGAGGAAGTGGACGCGCGCTGCGTGTGGACGATGACGCGCGGCCGCGAAACCACCGGGGTGCCCACAGCGTGGCTGACGGTGCGCCCCATCGACGAGACTGCCCTGAAGCAGCGCAAGAGCGGGGTGTCGGTGATGACGACCTCGCGTGGCTACTCCCTGGACACCGGTGAGCACGCAGTGCCGTGGATGCAGGTAGGCGCGAAGACCTTGAACTATGCGGCGAACATGGCTGCGCTGCGCTGGGCGAAGAGCCACGGGCACGACGACGTCATCTACATCGACCCCACCACCGAGCGCGTGCTGGAAGGTGCGAACTCGACGGTGATCGTGGTGAAGAAGGGCGGGCGGATCCGCACGCCGAAGCCGGGGCCGGGCATCCTGCCGGGCACGACGCAGGCCGCGCTGTTCGAGTACGCATCCGAGCGCGGCTGGAAGTGCAAGCAGAAAGACATCTACCTCAATGAGCTGTTCAAGGCTGAGTCGGTGTGGCTGGTGAGCTCCACGCGGATGGCGACGAGGGTGAAGCGCCTGAATGACAAAAAGCTCCCGGCCCCCGAGAACGCTCGGGAGATCCAGGAGCTGGTGCAGCAGGCGCTCGACGCGAGTCTTGGCCTGTAAAAGCCGGTAAACCCTAGTGCTTAGCCGGCGATGCGCTTGAGCTCGGCGGACATGTAGGGGACCATCTCGCCGTCGACGGCGCGCTCGTCAACCCAACCGAGGTTGTTGTTTGGCATCAGGCCGTAGACGCGCTTGCCGGGGCCGTGGTTCTCAGGGCCCGTTTCCGTCACGATGGTCGACGCGCTGGTCAGCTGCCATGCGCGCTCGTTGAGCAGCGTGCCGTACATGATCTCGGTGAGCCCGCGGGAGTTGGTGAGGGTGACCTCGATTTCGTCCTTCAGGGAAATGCGCCAGAAGCCGACCTCGCGCTGGTCCGCGCCGGTGGGCTTGCCGTCCTTGTCCAGGCGCCAGATGCGGGACTCGAAGCGGAGGTAATTCTCGCCGTCGTGGGAGATGACCAGCTGCTGGCCAAAGGCGTACTCGTCGCCGTTATCGTTGGCTTGGCCCTCGCCGTGCCACACGCCGACCAGCGGCAGAAGTGCTAAGAGGCCGTCGTGGAGGCTAGGGCCTTCACGCAGGTTTGCCGTGTCCGCTGGCAGGGGCATCTCATCAAACCCGAGGGCGGGGATGTTGCGGTGCGCGGTCGCCTTCGACTGTTCAGCGGCGAGGTTGACTGCTTCGTTTCCGTTTAGCTTTTCACTCATGCGTACCAGGCTACAACGTCCTACACCAGCGGTGCGAGGTCGGCAGCTTCCACGACGGTGTTGATGCGGTCGCGGGAAAATTCGATGGAGCCGCCGGAAAGTTGCACGTTGTCGGCCTGGCCGCCTAGCGGCAGGTCGCGGGTGTCCCTGTCCAGGGTGTACGCGTCGATGACGCGGTCGGTGAGGTCGGAGGGGACGTCGATAAGCTGGCTGGGCCGCATGCGGAACGTGGGGCCGTCGAGGCGCAGGGTGACCACGACTGTGGTGGGAATGTCCGTGCCGGGGACGGTGCCGGTCATGCGAGCTTCGCTCGCGGTGCCGCCGGAGGGCGAGATGTCGTAGGGATGCGCGATGTCGAGGTCGGTCATGCCGAGGAGCTGGCCGAACGCGACGCCGTCGAGGCGCACTGTGCGGCGTACAACGTCGGCCTGCGCGCCGGTGAGATCCGCGCGGCGCAGGCGTTGCCCGGCGCTCGCGGGCAGTTCCAGGTTGATCAGCTCCACCCCGGCGTTGCCCACGCCGACGCCCGCCACCGGCACGTCTACGGAGTGCAGGCTCACCCTTGACACAGCTCCGGTCACAGCAGCCAGCGCCACCGGGAACCCGGAGATGTAGGCCTCGGGGGCGACTTCGAGCCCGTTGAGCTGCGCGGCCTGCCTCGACAGCGTGCGCTCCACGCCGGAGGCAAACAGGGTGTCGGCGGTGCCACCGATGCACAGCACCGCAACGAGCCCGAGTGCGATCGACCGTTTCTTCACGTCTCTAGTTGTACACACACGCTAGCCTTGGGGCATGACGAACACTCGCTTTCACCCCCAACCGCTCACGCTGCCGGAACATCCGGAGACGGCCAAACAGGTCGAGGCGATGCTGCAGCGCGTCGCGGACTACGACGGCATCGCAGCCTTTTCCGAGCAGTTCCTCAACGGGCTTCACGACGCCCGCCTGGGCCACAACCACCTGGTAGTCAACCAAGGTGACGACGTTGTAGGAGTCGTGGGGTTCGCCCCGGACGGTTCGGCGGAGCTCGCGGTGGATCCGCAGTCGCGTGGTCAGGGGATGGGCCGCAGCCTTGTCGACGCCACCTTCGCCCACAACCCCGCCGCCGGCCTATGGGCCCACGGCAACCTGCCCGACGCCCACGAGGTTGCGCTGCTCCTCGGGCTCCGCCCGGTGCGCGAGCTGCTCGTGATGCGTCTGGACGAGGTGCGCGCTGAACCCGTGCAGCTGCCCGAGGGATACGAGGCGTTCAACCTCACCGAGGCGAGCGCAAAGTGGGGCCGTGGGGCCCTCGAAAAGGCGTGGCTGGAGGCCAACAACCAGGCGTTTTCCTGGCACCCGGAGCAAGGCGGCTGGGATATCGAGCGCCTGCACCGCGCGATGGAAGCGGAGTGGTTCGACCCAGCCGGGGTGTGGCTGCTCTACCGCGGCGAGGAGCTTGCGGGCTTCCACTGGACGAAGCGCCACCCGGACGGCACCGGAGAGGTCTACGTTGTCGGCTTGGCGGACGCCTTCCGCGGCCACGGCCTTGGCGGCGTATTGATGGAACTGGGGCTGGTTCACCTCGCGGAGCAGGGAAGCCCGGCCGTGATCCTCTACGTTGAGGCGGACAATGCCCCGGCCGTGAAGCGCTACGAGGAGCTTGGATTCCAGGTCGCGGAGCGCCACGTCGTATATAAAGCGGCGGGGGCAGCGGCGGGTGATTAAACCCAACCGTCACGCAACATTCATGTGAAGTTCACGAATAGGGGCCTTTAGTGTTCACCATCACGCTTTAGCGTTACTCCTCGAACATTAAAGGTCACTATTTCTTGGAAAGGTATTCCACGTGAATTT
This sequence comes from Corynebacterium sp. UMB8791, assembly GCF_054166365.1. Taxonomy (NCBI): domain Bacteria; kingdom Bacillati; phylum Actinomycetota; class Actinomycetes; order Mycobacteriales; family Corynebacteriaceae; genus Corynebacterium; species Corynebacterium sp. UMB8791. The sequence goes on from NZ_JBSZCG010000175.1 coordinate 18,959, forward strand.
CAAAAATCAGCGTTCTGCAGCAGTATTCGGTGCATTGGCGGTAGCGTCGGCCGCGTTGGTTGCGTGTGGCAACGGTGCAGACAATGCGGCGGACACCTCCGCAACGGATACCCCCGGTTCCGATGCTGCAGTCGCAGGGGAGTACGAGCTTTCCGGCGAAACTGGGCAGCTGCTGGCGGAGGGCGCGTCTTCGCAGCAGAACGCGATGGACTACTTCCGTACCGTGTACGAGGCAGACGTTCCGGGGGCAACGCTTGCGTACAACCCGACCGGCTCCGGCGCTGGCGTGAAGCAGTTCCTGGATAACCAGGTGGTCTTCGCAGGCTCCGACTCGCCACTGAAGGAAGAGGAAGTCGCAAAGGCTGCGGAGCGCTGCGGTGGCAACGAGGCGTGGCACCTGCCGTTCGTGATTGGCCCTGTCGCGGTTGCATACAACCTGGAGGGCGTCGACGAGCTGACGCTGAGCGTCGACAACATCGTGGAGATCTTCCAGGGCGTCATCAAGAACTGGAATGACCCGAAGATTGCGGAGTCCAACCCGGGTGTGGAGCTGCCGGACCAGAAGATCAACGTCGTTTACCGCGCGGATGAGTCGGGTACCTCGGACAACTTCCAGAAGTTCCTGATCGCAGCGTCGGATGGCAAGTGGGAGTCGAAGGGCAAGGCGTTCCCGACGGAGGTTGGCTCCGGTGCGAACGGCTCCACGGGTGTCGCTGACCAGGTGGCAAACACCCCAGGCGCGATCACCTACGTTGAGGCGGGCTTCGCAGACAAGATTGCGAAGGTTGACTTCGGCAACGGCCCGGTTGAGCTGAACTCCACCACCGTGGGCAACGCGCTGGCACACATGAAGTTCTCCACGGAGGGCCACAACATGGTGGTGGACTCGGAGGCACTGTTCGCGTCGAAGGATGCGGATTCCTACCCGCTGATCCTGACCACCTACGAGATTGTGTGCTCGGCTGGCTACGATGCCGCAACCGCTGGCATGGTGCGTGACTTCCTGAACGTGGCGCTGGATTCGCAGGACAGCGAGCTGGAGTCCGAGGGCTTCATTCCGGTGTCGGGCGCGCACGCTGAGCGTCTCCGTGAGGCTATCAACGCGATTCAGTAACCATGGCTGCAGCTCACGTTGAGGCGCGCCCCCGGCGCCGAGCCGGGGACCGCGTCTTCGAGGGCGTATCGACGTCCTCTTCGGTTTTAATCACGCTCATCATTTCTGCGATTGGCGCATTCCTCCTGCTGGAGGCGTTGCCGCCCCTGCTGCGGAACGAAGGCGGCTTCCTCGGGTTCCTGACGTATTCGGGTCCGTGGGAGACGGCGAACTTAGACGCAATGCGTTTCGGTATCCCGAACTTGTTCTTCTCCACGGTGATGATTTCGCTCATCGCGTTGCTCATCGCGATGCCGGTCGCTCTGGGTGTGGCGTTGTTCCTCTCGAGCTTCGCGCCGAAGCGCATGGTGCGCCCGCTCGCGGTGCTGGTGGACTTGCTGGCGGCGGTGCCGTCGATCGTCTACGGCATCTGGGGCGCGAAGGTGCTGGGACCTGCACTGGGCAAGTTTTATGAGTGGGTGCATTCCTGGGGAGGCGACTTCTTCCTCTTCGCGCACTACCAAAACTCGCCGTCGTTCGCGACGGGCCGCAACATCCTGACCGGTGGCATCGTGCTGGCCATCATGATCTTGCCGATCATCGCAGCCACCGCGCGCGAGATCTTCACGCAGACGCCGCGCGGTCTCATCGAGTCTGCGATGGCGTTGGGTGCGACGCGCTGGGACGTGGTGCGGATGACGGTGCTGCCGTTCGGCAAGTCCGGCTTCGTGGCCGGTTCCATGCTGGGGCTGGGCCGCGCGCTGGGCGAGACGATGGCGCTGTACATGGTGGTCTCCCCGGCACCGCTGTTCCGCGGCTCGCTCTTCGACGGCGGCACCACCTTCGCAACCGCGATCGCGAATGCGTCCGCGGAGTTCAATAACCCGATTAGCGCTGGCGCCTACATTGCGGCGGGCTTGGTCCTGTTTGTGATTACGTTTGCGGTCAACGCTGCAGCGCGCGCGATTGTGAGGAGAAGTAAATGACAACAAAGCCTATGTCGCCATTTACCCCCGTGGCGAAGTCGCGCACGATCAAAAGCGCTGTGATGGGCACCCTCGTGGCTGCCACGATGGTGCTGGCGATGCTGCCGCTGCTGTGGCTGCTGGTCACGGTGGTCGGCCGCGGGTGGGACGCCATCAGCGACGTGTCCTGGTGGACCACCGACATGGTCGGTATCCGCGCCACCAAGGAGGGCGGCGGTGCGCTGCACGCGATTGTAGGAACGCTGGCGCAGACATTGGTGGCGTCGATAATTGCGATCCCGATTGGCGTGGCCACAGCGATCTACCTGGTGGAGTATGACAAGGGCGGGAAGCTGGGCAAGCTGACCACGTTCATGGTGGACATCCTGTCAGGTGTGCCGTCGATTGTTGCCGCGCTGTTCATCTACGCGCTGTGGATCACGGTGCTGGGGCAGGCGCGCTCCGGTTTCGCGGTCGCGCTGTCGCTGATCCTGCTGATGCTGCCCGTGGTGGTGCGCAATACGGAGGAGATGCTGCGCGTGGTACCGATGGATCTGCGCGAGGCGTCCTACGCCCTGGGCGTGCCGAAGTGGAAGACCATCGTGCGCGTCGTGGTGCCGACAGCCTTCTCCGGCATCACCACCGGCATCATGCTGGCGATTGCCCGCGTGATGGGCGAGTCCGCGCCGGTGCTGATCCTGGTTGGGTCCACGCCGATCGTGAACTGGGCCGGCATGTTTGGTCAGCCGCAGTCCTCGCTGCCGCTGTTCATGCTGGACATGTGGAAGGCAGGCGGCACGGGTGCGGCCGCCGACAGGCTGTGGGGCTCGGCCCTCACACTGCTCATCATTGTTGTTGTGCTCAACGCCCTCGCGCGGTTGATTGCCGCGAAGTTTTCAGTGAAGAAATAAGGATTACGTGCAATATGTCGAAGCTTCAGATGCGTGACGTCAACATTTACTACGGTGATTTTCACGCGGTGCAGGACGTCACCATGGAGATTCCCGCGCAGGCAGTCACTGCGTTCATCGGCCCTTCGGGCTGTGGCAAGTCAACCGTGCTGCGCACGCTCAACCGCATGCACGAGGTGATCCCGGGCGCCTCCGTGCAGGGCGAGATTATTCTGGACGGCCACAATATTTACGGCAAGGACGTGGACCCGGTGTCGGTGCGAAGCACCGTCGGCATGGTGTTCCAGAAGGCCAACCCGTTCCCGACGATGTCCATCGAGGACAACGTCGTGGCGGGCCTGCGCTTGGCAGGGGTGAAGAACAAGAAGGAGCTCAAGGACGTCGCGGAGCGCTCCCTGCGCGCGGCGAACCTGTGGGACGAGGTCAAGGACCGCCTGGACAAGCCGGGTGGCGGCCTTTCCGGTGGTCAGCAGCAGCGCCTCTGCATCGCGAGGGCCATCGCGGTGCGCCCCGAGGTCTTGCTTATGGACGAGCCCTGCTCCGCCCTCGACCCGATCTCGACCCTGGCCGTGGAGGAACTCATCCACGAGCTGAAGGAGAACTACACCATCGTGATCGTGACACACAACATGCAGCAGGCCGCGCGTGTGTCCGACAAGACGGCGTTCTTCTCCCTGGAAGCAACCGGTAAGCCTGGCCAGCTCATCGAGTTCGACGACACCACCACGATCTTCGAGAACCCGTCACGGCAGGAAACCGAAGACTACATCGCAGGCCGCTTCGGCTAGCCGCTACTTCTTGGCTCTGAACCGCCGCTCGATTGCCGCCAGCTTCGAGTGGCGGTCAAACGCGTCCTCGTCGCGCTGCTTCATGTACTCCTTCGGGTTTAGGCCCGTGACCAGGAAGACGACGCGGCCGGCGACGTTCACGCAGCGGTCCGCGTAGCGCTCGTAGTAGCGGGAGACGAGCGCCACGTCGACGGCCTCCCGCGCAGAGTGTTCCCAGGAGTCAGACGTTGTGATGGCGTTGAGGTAGTCGTGGAGGTCGTCGACACCTTCGTCGATTGCGTTGAGCTCAACGGCGACGTCCGCGTCAGGGTCGAGCAGCAGGTCGTGTGTGATGTTGACCATTTCGTCCACGCGGGCGGCCATCTCAGCGATCGGGGCGTGCTCCGTGTTCGGCAACACGGGGAAGGGGTGGCGCAGCCGCGCCAGCTTCGCAATGTGCTTCGCCATCGCGCCCATCCGCGAGAAGTTCTCCACGATATAGATAGAGGACAGCACCTGGCGCAGGTCTCCCGCCACCGGGTTCTCCAGCGCGAGCAGGCTCATGCTGCGCTCCTCGCAGCGCAGCTTCAACTCCTTGAGCGGGTCAGAGGCGTTGAGGGCATGCTCGGCGTCCTCGAGTGACTGCTCCAGCAGCGCCGTGGACGCCAGCTGCATGACTTCGCGCACGGTGTCGCACATCTGCAGCAGGTCGCGGTTGAAGGCTTCGAGGTGTTCACGGTAGGCGGTACGCATGCCCGCCATAGTAATAGGTACGGCCTTATCAACGAGGCTAGGGCTAGCCGCCGTTGTTCTCGATTTCCGCGCCCTCCGGCACGGTGGCGTCTTCCGGATCGTCGAGCCAGCCCTCAGGCAGCGCAACCTTGGAGGAAGAACCCTGGCGGCCGCGGGCGTCGTCGGCGTGCTCGGCGAGTTCTTCGGAGTCCGCGATGGTCGCCAGCAGCGCCCCGAGCTCATCGAGCGTTTCCACCCGGGCCAGGTCCTTGCGGAATTCGCCGCCAACCGGGAATCCGCGCAGGTACCAGCCGGTGTGCTTGCGGATGTCGCGGCAGGCCTGCTGCTCACCGACGTGCTCCGCGAGCAGTTCCGCGTGGCGGGCGATGATGCCGCTGACGCGCCCGAGCGTCGGCTCCGGCGGAATCGGCTCCCCGCGCAGCTGCGCGCCAATCTGGGCGAACAGCCACGGCCTGCCCAAGCACCCGCGGCCTACCTCCACGCCGTGGCAGCCGGTTTGCTCCATCATGTCGGTCGCATCCTTGGCAGCGAAGATGTCCCCGTTGCCGATCACCGGCAGCCCCGTGCCGCGCATGTGCTCAACCAGCCGGGCGATCTCATCCCAGTGCGCCGCCCCGGAGTAGCGCTCGGCGGCGGTACGCGCGTGCAGCGCCACGGCTGCCGCACCCTCCTCGGCGGCGATCCGGCCCGCGTCCATGTGCGTGTGGTGGTCGTCGTCAATGCCGATGCGGAACTTCACCGTAATTGGCACCCCCGAACCTTCCGCCGCGCGGACAGCCGCGGCCACGATGTTGCCGTACAGCCTGCGCTTATACGGGATGGCCGACCCGCCGCCGCGCCGGGTGACCTTGGGCACCGGGCAACCGAAGTTCATGTCCACATGGTCGGCGATGTTTTCCTCGACGATCATGCGCACCGCCTCGTACGTGTAGGCGGGGTCCACGGTGTAGAGCTGCATGGAGCGCGGCTGCTCCACATCGGCGAAGCGGATCATCCTGAGCGTTTTCTCGTTGCGCTCGACCATCGCGCGGGCGGTGATCATCTCGCAGACGTACAGCCCGGAGGTGGTGCCGGTGAGCTCCTGCTCAATTTCACGGCACAGCACGCGGAACGGCATGTTGGTCACGCCGGCCATCGGCGCGAGGAGGACGGGGGAGTTCAGCTCCAGGCCGCCGATGCTCAGATGTGGGTTCATAGTGCCCCCATTGTTCCCGTCACTGCCTGCGCAGTCCAATTCGGATGTCCTTTTTGTTTGTCGACGCCCGCTTCGCCCGGTAGGGGGTATCCAGTGAGGGTGACCTTTCTGGATGTTTGCGTAGTTTTCTGCCGTAAGACCTAAGTCACAATTATGGTGGTGTGATATCTGAATCATCAACACGAAGTGAGGTTTTTAATGAGCGAGCGTATCGCGAGTGACAAGCTGCGCGCCAAGGTCATGACTGCAGAGGAAGCTGCCCAGTTCGTGAACCATGGAGATAAGGTCGGTATCTCGGGATTCACCGGCGCTGGTTACCCGAAGGCAATGCCTGCTGCGATCGCAGCCAAGGCAACCGACGAGCATAACGCTGGCCGGGAGTACGCAATCGACCTGTTCACCGGCGCTTCGACGGCACCGGAGTGCGACGGTGTCCTGGCGGAAGCAAATGCGCTGCGCTACCGAATGCCGTACCAGTCTGACCCGCAGATGCGTAACAAGATCAACGCCGGCGAGATGAAGTTCCAGGACATCCACCTGTCCCACTCCGGCATGATGGTTGAGCAGGGTTTCTTCGGCGACGTGGACGTCGCGATCGTCGAGGCCGTCCGCATTACCGAGGAGGGCAACATCGTGCCTTCCTCGTCGGTCGGCAACTCCGTTGAGTACCTCAACGCTGCGAAGAAGATCATCATCGAGGTCAACGAGTGGCAGTCGCTGGACCTTGAAGGTATGCACGACATTTGGCTCGTGCCACCACTGCCGAACCGCATCCCGATCCCGATTACCAAGGCTGGCGACCGCATCGGTACCACCTACATCGAGATCGATCCGGAGAAGGTCGTCGCCGTCGTCAAGACCAACGCTGAGGACCGCAACGCGCCGTTCAAGGCTCCGGACGAGACCTCTGAGCGCATCGCCGCGAACTTCCTCGACTTCCTCGAGCACGAGGTGCGCCACGGCCGCCTCACCTACGACGGCTACGTTATGCAGTCCGGCGTGGGCAACGTGCCGAACGCTGTGATGGCGGGCCTGATGGACTCGAAGTTTGAGAACATCCAGGCGTACACCGAGGTTATCCAGGATGGCATGGTCGACCTTATCGACGCCGGCAAGATGTCCGTCGCATCCGCAACGTCCTTCTCGCTGTCCCCTGAGTACGCAGACAAGATGAACGCGGAAGCCAAGCGCTACCGCGAGTCCATCATCCTGCGCCCGCAGCAGATCTCGAACCACCCGGAGGTCATCCGCCGCACCGGCCTGATTGCCTCCAACGGCATGATTGAGGCGGACATTTACGGCAACGCGAACTCCACCCACATCAACGGCTCCCGCATCATGAACGCTCTGGGCGGCTCTGGCGACTTCACCCGCAACGCCTACATCTCCTCGTTCATCTCCCCGGCAACCGCGAAGGACGGAGCGATTTCCTCCATCGTCCCGATGGTCTCCCACGTGGACCACACCGAGCACGACGCGATGGTCTTCATCACCGAGTTCGGTGTAGCTGACCTGCGCGGCCTCGCTCCACGTGACCGTGTGGCCAAGATGATCGCGATCGCTCACCCCGACTACCGCCCACTGCTCGAGGAGTACGTGGAGCTGGCGTCGAAGAGCAAGTTCCAGCAGACGCCACACGATCTGCGTCATGCGTTCGACTTCCATACCCGCATCATGGAAACCGGCACGATGAAGAAGTAGCGCCAGCTACGACACCGCATCCGGGCCCGTCGGCGAGGCAGCAACCTCGATGCCGACGGGCCCGTCGACGTGTACGACCGCAATCACCGTGCGCTGCGGCAGCGCGCCGGGTAGCGGTTCGTGCAGCAGGACATCGAGGAGGTGCTCCGCGGCGTCGATCGAGAGGTGCTCGGTTGGTTCGTCGAGCAGCAGGATGGGGGCGTCGCTGACCAGGGCGCGGGCCAGCAGCAGTCGGCGGCGCTGCCCGGAGGACAGCGAGTCTGCGCCGTTAGCCAGCATGAAATCCAGGCCGAACTCGAAGCCGGTCGCCTCCAGTGCCTCCGCCATGCGGGCGTCGCTGGCGTCGCCGTTGGCAACCAGCAGGTTCTCCCGCACCGTCGTGGCGAACACCCATGCGTCCTCCGCGAACAGGCGCGCACCCTCCGCGATGGCCGCCGTCCCGCCGGCGACGGGCAGCAGGCCGGCGAGCGTTTCCAGCATCGTGGTCTTGCCGCAGCCGGAAGGCCCGCGCACCAGCATCCGCTGGCCGGGGGCAAGCTCGAAGTCCCATGCTTGGTCGCCGTAGACGGTGCGCAGCGCCTCCGCCCGCACGGCCACGCCGGTCTCCGGGTGGGGGAGGGGTCCGCCGCTGAGCTTCGTTGTCTCTTCGGCGCGGTCCGCGACCTCGCGCAGGCGGTGGGCACTGCGCTTCGCCTGGTCCGCGTGCACCGCAGCCCCCGCGAGTGGGCCGTGCGCCTCAAAGGCCGCCAGCGGCAGCATTACCAGCATGCCCAGCCACACCGGGTTGCCCGTATACGTCTCGACGGCCAACCACGTGATGAGCAGTGCGCAGATGCCCGTGGCCCACGCCTGGATTGCAGACGCGGTGGCCTCCGGGCGCGTGGATTGAGCCCACGCCTTGCTCGCATCCGCCGAGGCCTGCGCGGCTTGCTCTATCAGCGCGTCGCCCTTGCCAGCGACGGCGTACTCCACCCTGTCGTGCAGCACCGAGTCGAGCTGCAGCGTGAAAGCGTTTTCTGCCTCGACAAGGAAGGTGTTGCGCGAAGCGCGCGTCGCTAAGTAGGGGATGAGCAGGCCCGTGAGCGCGAACCCACCCGCCATGATCACCGCCGCAAGGGGGTGCAGCACCGCCGCGCCCACGATGGCTACCACCGTGAGCACCACGGCGACGCCACGCGGGACGAGCGTGCGCACGATGTAATCCGTCACGCGCTCCGTATCCGCCACCAGCAGCGCCTGGCCCTCGCCGCGGCCCACACGGCCGGCGGCCGCCTGGGCGTCGTACATGGTGGCGCGCAGCGTCGTCAGCGCGCGCAGGCCCAGCTTGTGCGCCACCAACCGGTCAAGGTAGCGGAACACCGCTCGCGAAATACCCAACGTGCGCACAGCCGTCACCGCCACCGAGAGGTCCAACACCGGCGGCATCTCCCACGCGCGCGTAATCAGCCAGCCGGACAGTACCGTCAGGCTCAGCGCCGCCAGAAGCGTGATCGCACCGGCGATGATCGGGCTGATCAGGTCGCGGGGACGCACCTGCGCGATGCGCAGCAAAAACTTCAAGTCACTCATACCTGCACCACCTGGTCCGCGGCGTCGAGTACCCGCTGGTCATGGGACGCAACCAGCACCGCAGCGCCCCGCTGCGCCAGCCCGCGCATCCTTCGTATCACTTCGTCAACTAACTCGGGGGAGAGGTGCGCGGTCGGCTCGTCCAACACGAACACGTCCGCATCCGCGGCGAACGTGCGCGCAATGCCGACGCGCTGTCGCTGGCCTGCGGAAATGCCGTCCCCATATGGGCCGACAGCATGTGCCTCGGACACGCCCACCAGGCTGACGTCCCCGCGCGCGCCGAACAGAGCCACGTTCGAGCCCACGGTCCCAGGCTCCATCGCCGGGGTCGCAGGCAGATACGCCACCTTCTTCTCGACGCCCACTTCGCCCCCAACCATTGCATCCGGCAACTGGCCCAGCACCGCCAACAGCGTGGTTGACTTACCAGAACCATTTGCGCCGGTCAGCACCGTGACCTGGCCGCGCGGGGCATCAAACGTCAGACCGTCCGGGCGTACGCCGTCGCGCCCACGCACGCTCAGGTTGCGTACCTGCACACCGGGTTCCTCGGCGATGTAGGAGCCGGTGGTGGCGGAGGGGGCGTCGAGAAGCTCGAGGACGCGCTCGGCAGCGCTCAGGCCGTCGGCTGCGGCGTGGTAGCTTGCGCCGACCCTACGGATCGGTGCGAAAACCTCCGGGACGATGATGAGCACCGTCAGCCCGGCCAGCAGCGTGATCGAACCGGTCACCAGCCGCAGGCCGATGCTCACCGCGACCAACGCCACCGACAGCGTCGCGATGAACTCCAATGCGAACGAGGACAGGAATGCCAGTCGTAGCACTCCCATCGTGGAGTCCGCGTGTTTTTGGCCCGTTTGGCGGATCTGCTGCGCAGGACGCTTCGTGGCGTGCAGAGCGCGCAGTGTCGGGGCACCTGCCAACAGGTCCGACAGTTGAGCTCCCAGCCCAGCTGTGACCTCGAGTCGGCGCTTGGTGTGATCCGCCGTCAACTTGCCGATCAGCACCATAAACATCGGAATCAACGGCAGCGTAATCAGGCAAAACACGCCAGAGATCCAGTCGAAGTAGAAGATGACGGCGACCACGATTGGGGTGCCGATGGCCGTCGAAAAGAGGGCAGGGAGGAACTCCGTGAGATATGGGCGGAAGTCCGTAATGCCGCGCGTGAGCACATGGCTCCACGTTGCCGAATCCTGCTCCACCGCGCGCGGGTCCTGCTTCGCCAACGCCCGCAGCGCCTTCGTCCGCAAGTCCTCTACAACGCCGCCGACCGCATCGGCGGACCAGCGCTGCGCTACCCACGACAACACGCCGTGGGCCACAACAACGCCAGCAAGCGCCAACAGCAACGAGGCACGCGGAACCGCGCGCTCCGTCACCGCCGACGCTGCGACAATCCCAATCAAAATACCCCGGGCCACCAGCAGCAACGTGTCTGTAGCTTGCGCAACGCCCGTGCGCACAATGAGTTGGCGCACGGGCGGAACGAGGCGAAGTAGCCGGGGGTCAATCGGCGAGGCCATAGCCTAGACCGACACCCTCTTCCGGAACGCCCAGTAGGTCCAAATCTGACCTGCCAGGACGATCGGGGTGAGGCACACAGCCGCCCACGTCATCACCTTCAAGGTGTACGGCGAGGAGGACGCGTTGCGGATATCCCAGCCAGCGAACAGGTCGCTTGTCGACGGCATCACGTCCGGGAATAGCGAACCGAAGAGAACGATCGCGCAGCAGATAATGGCAAACGCCGTCATCCAGAACGCCAATCCATCACGGTTGCCAGCGATGCCAACCACCGAAACGATCAGGCCGACCGCCGCGAGTGCCAGCGGGATCCAGGTCCAGCCAGCGCCCAGCGTGAGCTGGATCCACAGCAGGTACGCTGCGCCAACCACAATCGCCGGGCCAGCGATGAACTTCTTTGCAAACGCGTGCATCTCAGCACGCAGCGGATCGTGGGACTTAAACCCAAGGAACGTCGCACCGTGCAGCATGAACAGCAGCACGAACGCCACGCCGCCCAGCAGGCCGAGCGGGTTGAGCAGGCCAAGGAAGCCGTCATAGAAGGAGTCCAGGCGGCCCTGCTCGTTGAGCGGAACGCCCATCACGATGTTCGTGAAACCAACGCCCCACAGCAGCGTAGGCAGGTAGGAGCCAAACGCCGTGCCGGCGTCGCAAAGCCTGCGCCACTTCAGCGTGTCCACCTTGACTCGCCACTCCAAGCTCACGCCGCGGACAATCAGGCCCATAAGGATGAGCACCAGCGGCAGGTAAAAGCCGGAAAACAGCGTGGCGTACCACTCCGGGAACGCCGCGAAAATCGCCGCGCCGCCCGTAATGAGCCACACCTCGTTGCCGTCCCAGATCGGGCCAATCGTCCTGATCGCAGCCGTACGACGACGGTCGTTCTCGATCTCATCGCCCTTCATGAACGGCAACAACATGCCAACACCGAAGTCAAAGCCCTCCAACACGAAGTAGCCGGTGAAGAACACTCCGATGATCACAAACCAAAGCACTTGCAAGTCCATGATTTATAGCTCCTTGTTGTCCGCAGTGGTTGTGGTTGCGCCGGACTCCTGCGAAGACTTGAAGCTCAACGGCTCCAACTCGGTCTCGGCGTTCGGACCGTAGAGCACATCCTTCAGGCGCTTGGAGTCGCCCTCGTGCAGTCCAGGCTGGTCCATGCCCTTACGGACCTGACGCTGAATGAGCCACACCCACAGCACCGCACCGATGCCGTAGAGCACCGTGAACAGCACCATAGAGAGCAGCACCTGCCACGGCTGGTGGTCAGAAACACCGAAGTCCAGCAGCATGTGAATGTTCTGCTCCATACCCGGATGGTCCCCACCCTGGAACGCAGGGTTCGGATGGACGATCCACGGCTGACGGCCCATCTCCGTGAAGATCCAGCCCGAAATGTTCGACAGCCATGGAGCCGGCAGCGCCACCAGGCACAAGGTGCCCAGCCACTTCGCAGTAGGCACGCGCTTGCCGCGGGTTACCCACAGGCCTACCAGCGCCATCACGACGGAAACGACGATGAAGAAGATCATCATGCGGAAGGACCAGTACGTCACGAACAGGTTCGGGGTGTAGTTGCCCGGGCCGTACAGCGACTCGTAGTACTGCTGCAGATCCAGCACGCCCTGCAGCTCAACGCCGGAAAACTTGCCTTGTGCCAGGAACGGAAGCACAAATGGCAGGCCGATCAGCTGGGTTGCGGACTCGCAGTCGTTGTACGTCGAGATAGAAAGCACCGAGAAGTGCGGATCCAGCTCGGTGTGGCACAGTGCCTCTGCCGACGCCATCTTCATCGGCTGCTGCGTAAACATCAGCTTGGCCAGCTCATCACCAGTCAGCGTGATGAGCACCGTCGCAGCGAGGATGACCCACGCACCGAAGCGGGTGCAGGAACGCCACACCGTCGCGGCATCCCCATCCGGATCGCCCTTGCGGGCCTCGCGAATCATCCACCAGCCAGCGACGCCACACACCAACGTGCCCGCGAGCATCCAAGCGCCGAACACCGCGTGCGGGAATGCCCACAGCACCGTTGGGTTCGTCAGCAACGCCTTGAAGGAAACCAGCTCAGCGCGGTTCGTTTCCGGGTTGAACACAGCGCCCACCGGGTGCTGCATGAACGAGTTTGCGGTAATAATCCAGAACGCCGAGATGTTCACGGCGATCGAAACAATCCAGATTGACGCAAGGTGTGCCCACTTCGGCAACCTGCCCCAACCGAAAATCCAGACGCCGAGGAAGACGGATTCAAAGAAGAATGCCGTCAGGCCCTCGAAGGCGAGCGGTGCACCAAACACGTCTCCCACGAACGAGGAGTATTCAGACCAGTTCAAGCCGAACTGGAACTCCTGGACGATGCCGGTGACAACGCCCATTGCGAAGTTAATGAGGAAGATGTTTCCGAAGAAACGGGTCGCGCGGTACCAGCGCTCGTCGCCAGTCTTGTGCCAGATGCTTTGCATGATCGCAACCATCGGCGCGAGTCCCATGGTCAGTGGGACGAAAAGGTAGTGATAGACCGTCGTAATGCCGAACTGCCACCTTGACAGATCGACTAAATCTAGCGGCATTGTGACTCCTTCAACGTAAACAACCAATAAAGGTTATGGTCATATATTTACCGTAGCAGGCGCCGAAAACCCCTAACTTCCAGGGAGTATGACCATATATGGGGGTAGCGTCCTGAAGGGTCATTTCGGGGTGGGTTTACGATTTCGGCCCACCCTTGAGTTGTGCTAAGTTGTTGCGCACGGGCCTTTAGCTCAGTTGGTAGAGCTACGGACTTTTAATCCGCAGGTCGCGGGTTCGATCCCCGCAGGGCCCACATTCAGCGCCACGCGACTTCGGTCGGTGGCGCTTTTTGTTGGATGCAGAGTGGCTTGAGTCGGCGCGCCCCTTGAAAACTTGCTATGTACTGGTGATTTGTGATGTTATTCTGCATCGGCTTATGATGGTCGAGCTGTTAACGCAGCGGGCCCCCATCGTCTAGAGGCCTAGGACTCCGCCCTTTCACGGCGGCAACACGGGTTCGAATCCCGTTGGGGGTACTTCAGCCGCAAGGTTGAAACACAAAAACATATGGCCCTGTGGCGCAGTTGGTTAGCGCGCCGCCCTGTCACGGCGGAGGTCGCGGGTTCAAGTCCCGTCAGGGTCGCCATGTTTGAAGAGTCGGAACGGAAACGTTCCGGCTCTTTTTATTTTGTCCAACCTGCCTACATGAAGAGGTGAAGTGGCGTCGAAAAATATGGTTTGTGCTGGCGATTTGCTTGTGTTCGAGAGCTCTGTGTAAAGTATCAACTCGTGCAAGCGACCGTGTAGCGGCCGTGAGTACGAAACTGAATAAGGCCCTGTGGCGCAGTTGGTTAGCGCGCCGCCCTGTCACGGCGGAGGTCGCGGGTTCAAGTCCCGTCAGGGTCGCGAACAGCACTTGTGTTGTTCTGGCCAGATAGCTCAGTCGGTAGAGCACACGCCTGAAAAGTGTGGGGTCGCCAGTTCGATCCTGGCTCTGGCCACACTCCAACCCCTTCACTGCGGTGGAGGGGTTTTGTGTTTCTGTCCCCGAGGATTGGAGCGTTGATTTGTCGCAGCACGACGCAGTACAGCCCGAGCTGAAGAGGAATGACCAGGAGTCCCGCTACGAGATATTTGTCGACGGGCAATTGGCCGGGTTTGCCACGTACGCTGACGTCGACGGTGCGCGGGAGCTGCCACATACGGTGGTGGACCCGAAGTTCCGCGGCCAGGGCCTCTCGAAGCCGCTGATGCAGTTCGCGCTTGACGACGCCCGCTCCGAGGGTCTCAACGTTATTCCGACGTGCCCCGCTGTGGCGCGCTACATTGCGCAGAACCCGGAGTACGCGGACCTCGTCAAGTAGCGCGGATTAGATGACGTAGCTGCCCGGGTCGAAGTACTTGTCGGGGTCGACGAGGTGCTTTGTTTCGCACTCTTGGCGCTCCCTGACCTTGGCAGGAATGCCGACGGCGATGGAGTTCGCCGGGATCGATTTTGTGACGACGGCATTCGCCCCAACCGCTGTGTTGTCTCCGATTGTGATGGGGCCGAGGACCTTCGCCCCGGCACCGATGGTGACGTTGTTGCCGATGGTGGGGTGGCGCTTCGTCTGTGTAAGCACCTGTCCGCCGAGCGTTACGCCGTGGTAGAGCATGACGCCGTCGCCGATTTCGGTAGTCTCACCGATGACGATGCCCATGCCGTGGTCGATGAAGAAGCGTCGGCCGATGGTGGCGCCGGGGTGAATCTCAATACCGGTGAAGAAGCGGTTGGCCTGGGCGAGCACACGCGCGGGCCCTTTCAGGTTGCGTTGCCACATCCAGTGGCACACGCGGTGAGTCCAAATGGCGTGGAGCCCTGAGTAGACGATGGCGTTCTCGAGGTCGCCTCGCGCCGCCGGGTCGTGGTCCCTCGCGTTGGCAAGGTCCTCGCGGATCATTTGAATCACGCGGATGGCCGTTTTGATCATGTGGCGATCCTATCAACGACCACCCGCGGGGTGGCGTCGTGCCCGTTGTGTCTAGTCGCGGATGTCTTCGTAGAGCACGGTGGAGACGTAGCGCTCGCCGAAGTCCGGAATGATCACGACGATCGTCTTGCCTTCGTTCTCGTCGCGAGCGGCGAGTTCGAGCGCCGCCTTGAGGTTTGCGCCCGCCGAGATGCCGCCGAGGACACCGTCCTTCATCGCAAGTTCGCGTGAGGTGGCGACGGCGTCTTCGTTTGAGACTGTAATAATCTCGTCGATGACGTTGCGGTCGAACGTGCCAGGGATGAAGTTCGCACCGAGGCCCTGAATCTTGTGCGGGCCTGCCTCGCCGGTGGACAGCAGTGGGGAAGCAGCTGGCTCAACTGCGACGGCCTTGACGGATTCCTTCTGCTCTTTGAGGTACTTCGCGGAGCCAGAGATCGTGCCACCTGTGCCGACACCGGCAACCACAATGTCGACCTCCCCATCAGTGTCGTTCCAAATCTCGGGGCCGGTGGTCTCGTAGTGGACCTGCGGGTTGGCTTCATTTTCGAACTGGCTGGCCAGGATTGCGTTTTCCGTCGTCTCGACGATCTCGTTCGCCTTATCGACGGCCCCCTTCATGCCTGCCGCGCCTGGCGTCAATACGATCTCTGCCCCGTACGCGCGAAGGACCACGCGACGCTCCTGCGACATTGTTTCCGGCATGGTCAGGATGACTTTGTAGCCCTTCGCGGCGCCGGTGAGCGCGAGTGCGATGCCGGTGTTGCCCGATGTCGCTTCCACGATGGTGCCGCCTGGCTTCAGTTCGCCGGAGGCTTCCGCCGCGCGGACGATTGCGTCACCAATACGGTCCTTGACGGAATTTGCCGGGTTGTAAAACTCAAGTTTTGCTAGGACGCGTGCCTTGAGCCCGTCAGCGATGCCGTTGAGCTCTACGAGCGGCGTATTGCCGATGAGGTCCAATACTGACTTTGCGATCTTTGCCATGAAAATAACTCCTTTACCTGTATGTTTCGCGTAAGTTGCGTTCTTGTTGCGCGATTATACACTCGCGACATGAACCAGCTAGTCTTTGTCAAATAGACCGATTTGTTCACCTACTTCCGGGGTTGTGTTTCTGTGAATGTGTGGCAAGTGCAAAGTTTGGCTACCCCCGAAAACGCGTTATGATGAAAGGGCTTTGAGTCAAGTTCGACAAGCAGTGTCCCTAAACAGGGGACACTCGAACGGGTGGAAAGCGAGAGATCATTGACCGACGCACAGTGCCTTAAGGAAGACGACGACGCCATCCGGGCAGCGTTGACCACGCTGAAAACCGCAACCGGTATCCCCGTAGCCATGTATGGCACCCTCCTGGCGGATAACCGTTTGCAGATCACGCAATGGATCGGACTACGGACTCCAGCCCTGCAGGAGCTTGTCATTGAGTCAGGTGCCGGTGTAGGTGGAAGGGTCGTCGCTACGCGCCGCGCGGTGGGTATTTCCGACTACACACGCGCGAATGTCATCTCCCACGAGTACGACAAGCAGATTCAAGACGAAGGCCTGCACTCCATCGTTGCAGTCCCGGTAATTACCCAGCGCGAGATCCGTGGCGTCCTTTACGTGGGTGTGCACTCGCCGGTGCGTTTGGGCGACAAGGTGATTGAAGAGGTTGCTATGACGGCTCGCTGTCTCGAGCAGGACCTCGCGGTCAATACCGCCATGAGGCAGGGCGACGGCGCGCGCGCCGGACAGAAGACGGGTCGCGTTATGAACAGTGCTGAGTGGGAGCAGGTTCGCTCCACGCACTCGAAGCTGCGCATGCTAGCAAATCGTGTGGGCGATGAAAATCTTCGCAAGGAAATCGAGCAGCTGTGTGACCAGATGGTTTCCCCGGTGCGCGTGAAGCAGACGACGAAGCTTTCCGCTCGTGAACTCGACGTTCTTTCCTGTGTTGCGCTCGGCCATACCAATGTTGAGGCCGCGGCCGAGATGGGGATCGGTGCCGAGACGGTGAAGTCCTACCTCCGCAGCGTGATGCGCAAGCTTGGGGCACACACCCGCTACGAGGCCGTTAACGCAGCTCGTCGCATCGGGGCGTTGCCGTAACCGTTGTTGGGTACGCTGGGTTCCGTGAAAGAACGATTTTTAGTCTCTGGCGGTACCCGGCTTGAAGGCGTCGTAAAGGTAGACGGCGCCAAGAACAGCGTGTTGAAGCTCATGGCGGCAGCGCTGCTCGCCGAAGGTACAACAACGCTATTTAACTGCCCCGAAATTCTCGACGTCCCCCTCATGCGGGACGTCCTCGTCGGACTCGGCTGCTCCGTAGATATCGACGGCACCGTGGTCACCATCCACACTCCTGCCGAGGTTTCTCCCCACGCCGACTTCGAAGCCGTCCGGCAATTCCGCGCCTCCGTTGCGGTGCTTGGCCCGCTTGTTGCCCGCTGCGGCGAGGCGTATGTTGCCCTTCCTGGTGGTGACGCGATTGGGTCCCGACCTCTAGATATGCACCAGTCTGGCCTTGAGAAGCTCGGGGCGACGACACACATTGAGCACGGAGCCGTTGTTGCCCGCGCCCAGCAGCTGCACGGCGCGGACATCGCGCTCGATTTCCCCTCGGTTGGTGCGACCGAGAACATCATTACCGCGGCAGTACTTGCTGAGGGGCGTACTACTCTCTCCAACGCGGCACGTGAACCGGAGATCGTCGACCTTTGCGACATGCTCCGGGCCATGGGGGCGAAGATCGAGGGTGCGGGAACGTCGACAATTGTTATCGATGGCGTCCAAAAGCTGGAGCCGACGCAACACACCGTGGTTGGCGACCGGATTGTTGCCGGAACCTGGGCTTACGCAGCTGCAATTACTCAGGGCGATATCACGGTATCCGGCATCGCCCCTGGTCACCTGCACCTTCCTTTGCAGAAGATCAAGCTGGCTGGCGCGCAAGTGGAGACTTACGACAACGGTTTCCGCGTACGCATGAACCAGCGTCCAAAGGCTGTCGACTACCAGACGCTGCCGTTCCCCGGCTTCCCGACAGACCTGCAACCGATGGCGATTGCACTTTCCGCGGTAGCCGACGGCGTTTCAGTCATTACGGAGAACGTCTTCGAAGCGCGCTTCCGGTTTGTCGACGAAATGATGCGCCTCGGCGCTGACGCCAACATCGATGGCCACCATGTGGCTCTTCGTGGCGTATCGACGCTCTCCTCCACTGATGTGTGGAGCTCCGACATTCGCGCCGGAGCTGGCCTTGTCCTTGCTGGCCTTGTCGCGGAAGGGCAGACCACGGTGCACGATGTCTACCACATTGACCGTGGTTACCCACGGTTTGTGGAGCAGCTCAATGAACTCGGTGCGAAGGTGCAACGAGTCAACGGTTAGAACGCTTAAAAACCGGTCCCTCCTAGGCGATTTGTGTTGTTTGTTGGTTCGTGGTTAAGTTATCCCTCGTTGCCGACGAGCGGCCTGGTCGCTTGGAGGGAATGATCAAAGTGAATAAAGTTGCTGCTTGTGGGCGGTTTTGAGTCTGGCTGGTTTGGTTGGATTTGACTTTGTGTTTACGGGTGTGTAACTTTGTTTCAGCTGCTTGACGCTGGCTCTGGTTGGGGTTGGTTGTTGGGTGTGCGGTTGTTGTTTGAGAACTCGATAGTGTGCCAATGTACTTTTTATTTTTTTGATTGCATTGACTTTTGATATACTTTCCGGAAACCTACAGGTCAATCCGTGAAAATCCGCGATTCCGGACACACTTTTTGACCCTTAACCCAAGGATGTTGAGCGCATATCGAATAAGCAAATACTCAAAGCCGTATTTGTTTGTGGATGAACAGCTTTCCAAGCTGGAGTCTCACGGCCTGAAAATAGAGGATCATAAACATGCGCGCTCCGTGTTGATGGAGATTGGCTACTTTCGTTTCTCGGGGTATGCATACTTTTTCCGGAATGACAATGAGTTCCAGCCAGGCACTTCGTTTGGTGCTATTGATGCGCTTTATGAATTCGACAAATTGCTGAGAAGAAAGTTCGTCGAAGGGGCAGAACTGATTGAAGTTTGGCTTCGGTCCCAGGTAAGCAACCGGCTTGGCCTCTGCCACCCGTTTGCCCACAGGCTTCCCGAGCATTTGAGGAAGGGCGTATCCATTTGGTCGGCTTCGTCGCAGGTGGTCAAGAGATCAAAACACATCGACTGGGTTGCAGACTATTCTCAGGAAGAGAAGCGCAGCCGCGGAGACTTTCTCGAGCACTTTCGTAAAAAATACGGTCCGCATTTACCAGTCTGGGCTGCAACGGAGATCATGACCTTCGGGACGCTCTGTCGTCTCTTTAGCCTGCTGCATGAGGAAGATTGTTCACTCATTGCAGCCCGTGCCGGAATTGTGGATCGTGCTGGAAAAGGTGATTACGGAACTTTTTCAAGTTGGTTGAATCACTTCCGGTACCTTCGGAATCTGTGCGCGCACTATGGGAGGGTTTGGAACAAAGTGTTCGATGTGACTCTTGGGTCTCCGAAACAGCATCTTGAAGAGCTTTCCAATTTTAGTGATTTGCCGCATAAGCTCTATAAGTCCATTGTTGCGATGAGGTTCCTGCTAGCTCGAATATGCCCGGATTCCACTTGGTCTGATGAGATGCTACACCTCATTACGGAATTTGCTGAGTGCAACGCAATAGCTTTATCCGAGTTGGGCTTTCCCGAGAGTTGGCGACAAGAAAAGGTCTGGCGCACACCGTATCGACCTGACTTAGAAGCTTGCCTCGCTATTGACAGAGTTAATCAGGTCGCTAGTGTTACGCAGGCAAGACTGCTTGGAAGTGTGTTCTCTGATCGTGATGAAAAGGGAAGAAAGGATTTTCTTAAATACCTACGGGGCAAGAATGCCATCTTTGCCCACGAGGTGGGTGGAACGAAATACTATCCAGCTTTTCAATTTAATGAAGATTTGAGTGATATTGATCCGAATGTTGGAGATGTGAATGAAATCCTTCTGAGTGGCGACTCGAACAGAGATCTGCGTATTCAGCGAGCCCAGGAATGGTGGGTCAGTGGAACGATCGATGTTGATGATGGCGTCATGAGCCCAATGCTGGCGATAAAGAAAGACCCTGCGCAAGTGTTCGAAACAGTTAAACTTGTATCCAATACAAACAATGCTTAGATCACTTACGTAAACCGGAGCGTCCTACGCACTGCGGGTTTTGTCGGCAGGACGTTCCAGCGACGCCACGGAGCTGAGGGCAACCGCCTGAAGGTTTACTTCAGTGGGATTCCGTTGGCGTCGGTGTCGTAACCTCCGCCGCCGACGAGGACCATGATCATCTCGATGATGCACCACACCCATAGTGCGAGGAAGATCGGGGTGGAAACGATCCAGCCGACGAACGGGATCAGACTGAAGAGGCTGCCGGTCAGGAAGAGCCCCACTTTGGTGACGCCACGGACGTTCTGCCCAAGGTAGAAGTTGCCGATACCAAACGACCCCAGGAAGAAGAACAACGCCGCTGCGAGGAACTTGTTCTTTTGGGGCACGGCGCGCCCGTAGGCCATCTGCATCTGCTGTATCTGGGACATCTGCTGCATTTGGGGCGTTTGTGCAGGTGCGAACTGTTGCATCTGCGGTTGCCCGTACGGTGAACCCTGCCCGAACTGTCCAGTCTGCCCGAACTGTCCAGTCTGCCCGAATTGCCCAAACTGCCCGGCTTGCCCGTACTGCCCGAACCCCTGGAATTGGCTGGTTGGCTGCGAGATTGGGAGCCCGTCTTTGTCGTACATGGGCTGTTGTTCGTTCATGTGCTTCCTCTTTTTAGGCAGTCGGGAAAGGTTCATCCCGTAGTGTAGTTCATTCGTGTCCATGTGTAACGGTATGATGCGCAGAGTTAGACAGCAGAGTTAGTCAACAGTGATGGGCGTAAGGCGATGCGATGGTGAAGCAGGTTTCGTTGTGGGTGTGGGTGCTTGTTGGTGTGCTCGCGGCCGCGAGTGGGCTCAGTGAGGTCTTCGGTGCTGCTGCGCGCGGTGAGCTGCTGGACGTCGGGGTGTTTCGCGACGCCGGCAACGCCCTGACCAGCGGCGCCGACCTGTATGACGATTTCCCGACGCGCAGCGGGTTCCGCTTCATCTACCCGCCGTTTGCGGCCCTGCTGTTCGTGCCGTTGACGTGGATGCCCGAGCCGGTGATGGACGTGGTGTGGACGTTGGCGACGATGGCGTGCGTGGCGCTCATCTCGTGGTTGGCGCTGCGCCGCCTGGACGTGAAGGTCACACCGCTGGTGTTGGTGGGGGTGATTGCGTGGTCATTGGCGATTGATCCGCTGCAGGCGAATTTCTTCTTCGGCCAGATTAACGTGTTCCTCTTTGCGCTGGTCGTGGTGGATGTGCTGGGCCTGTTGCCGCGGCAGCTGCGCGGCGTCGGCGTGGGCATTGCGGCTGGGATTAAGATCACGCCGGCGGCGTTCGCGATTCTGTTCTTGGTGAAGAAGGATTGGGTGTCGGTGGCGCGTGCTGCGGGGACGTTCGTTGGCACGATTGCGATTGGTGTGCTGATGCGTCCGGCGGAGACCTGGTACTACTTCACCGACGAGTTCTTTAACACCGACCGCGGCGGTAACGCGATGTACCCGCCGAACCAGGCGCTGTCCGGTCTGTTCGCGCGCGCAGGTTTCGACGCCCCGACCGGCGTCATCTTCCTGCTTTTCGCGCTGCTCACGGGGTTGGGGGCGTGGTATTTGCTGCGTCGCGGGCTGGATGTGCACGCGCTGTTTTTCGTCGCGTTGGGCATAAGCGTGGGTGGGCCGTATGCGGTGTCGCACCACTTCTCCTGCGTGATGTTGGCGGTCCCGCTGATTTTTGCGGCGGTGCCGTCGGTGTGGAAGTTCGCGCACGTGCTCTACGTCGCGGTGTTGTTTGTGCCGTCGTATCAGCTGTACCCGGAGGTTGATGCCTACAGCTTCTCGACGCCCCTTTGGTACATGGGCAACTTGATCGGGTTGGCCTCGTTGGCGATGTGGGTAGCACTGCTTCTGGAGCGGTGGTTCCCGGCTGAGAGCAAACTTATTGCGCACTAAAACGTTCCGACATATAGTGGAACGTAATACCAACCACAGGGTTGTTACCTGCCGGGTTCGGCGGGGCAAGACCTGGGACGTTTTCGCGTCCCGGGTCTTTTTTCATCCCTGGATCTATGAAGAAAAGGAGTGAACATGGCAACCAAGCAGGCCGGCTTGCAGGAGCAGGCGGCGGATATCCTTGCGGGGATTGGCGGTGCGGACAACATTGCGTCCTTTACGCACTGCGCGACCCGTTTGCGTTTCGAGCTCAACGACGCCTCCCTGGCTGACAAGGAGCGTCTTGAGGCGAACCCGAAGGTGATGGGTGCGGTGCCGCAGGGTGGGTCGCACTACCAGGTGATTGTTGGCGGGGACGTCGCGACGGTGTACAACGCGATGAACAACCTGCCTGAGATGCAGTCGCGTGGCAGCCAAAGCAACGATGACGTGAAGGCGGCCCAGCGCGCGAAGGCGCAGGGCAAGGTGCCGTGGATGGACGCGTTCTTCGAGTACCTCTCGGATTCCTTTAGGCCGATTCTGGGTGTGTTGCTTGGGGCGTCGTTAATTATTGCGTTTGCTGCGGTGATGGACGCGCTGGGCTTTGTTGACTTCCATGCGGAGGTCAAGACGCCGGGCTGGCAGTTCGTCGACGCGATGTGGCGCTCGGTGTTCTACTTCCTGCCAGTGATGGTGGCGTACAACGCAGGCAAGAAGCTCAACATTGAGCCGTGGGTGCCTGCCGCCGTCATCCTGGCGCTGTTCACCCCCGAGTTCATGGGGCTGGCGGACCACCCGGATGCCGTGACTGAGGTCAACGACCTGCTCGGCACCGAGGTCAGCCGCGTGACGGTGATGGGCTTGCCGATGTTGCTGCCTGGCTACGAAGGCAACGTGTTCGTGCCGCTGATCATGGCGGTCGTGGCGGCCCTGGTGTACAAGGGTTTCCAGAAGATTATTCCGTCCGCGGTCCACATGGTGTTCGTGCCGTTCCTCACCCTCTTGGTGATGATCCCAGTCACCGCGATCGTGATTGGGCCGCTCGGCTACGCGCTCGGCGCATGGATTGGTGTTGGCCTTGCGTGGCTGAACGGCAACGCACCGTTCGTGTTCGCCATCCTGATCCCGATGCTGTACCCGTTCCTGGTTCCGCTCGGCCTGCACTGGCCACTCAACGCCCTGATGCTGGTCAACATTCAGACCCTGGGCTACGACTTCATCCAGGGCCCAATGGGTGCTTGGAACTTCGCCTGCTTCGGTGCAACCGCTGCTGTGTTCGCGCTCTCGCTGCGCGATAAGGATCCAGTCATGCGCCAGACCTCCGGGTCGGCGCTGGCAGCTGGTCTGTTCGGTGGTATTTCGGAGCCGTCCCTCTACGGTATTCACCTGCGCTACAAGAGGATCTACCCGCGGATGCTGGTGGGCTGCTTCACCGGTGGTCTGACCATCGCGATTCTGGGCACCCCGTTCGGCGGCGTGCAGACCAACGCGTTCGTGTTCACCTCGCTGTTGACCACCGTGGTCTTCAGCCCGATGTGGGTCTACGTCATCGCTATTGCGGTCGCGTTCTTCACCGCGTTCTTCGTCATCTACTTCACCGACTACCGCACGCCGGAAGAGCGTGAAGAGGCTCTGGCTCGCGCACGCGCGGCACAGGAGGAAAAAGAGCAGGAGGAAGCTCCGGCAGTTGCGGCAGCAGCTCCGGCGGCGGCCGCTCCAGCCGTTGCAGCAGAGGCCGACGCGCCTGCAGCTGCGGCGACCCCAGCAGCGGACACCTGCGAGGTCACCGCGCCGATCGCAGGCAAGGTTGTCCCGATGGACCAGATCCAGGACGCCGCGTTCGCATCCGGTGCGCTCGGCCAGGCAATTGGTGTGCTGCCGGAAGGCGGCGTCGAGAAGGTTGTGGCGCCGGTTGCTGGCAAGGTGATCTCTGTTGCGAAGACGGGGCACGCCTACGGCATCAAGACTGACGACGGCGTCGAGGTCCTCGTCCACATCGGCATTGACACCGTCAAGCTGAAGGGCGAAGGCTTCACCCCGCTCGTAGAGAAGAAGCAGCGCGTCGAGATTGGCGACGCCCTCGCGGACGTCGACTTCGGCGCAATCGCAGGTCACGGCGTGGACACTACGGTGATCGTGACCGTGGTCAACTCCAAGTCGCTGGCTGCTGTGGAAGATATCGCCACTGGTGAGGCCGAGGTCGGCCAGCCACTGTTGGGGGTAACCAAGTAGGGTCGAACACATGCAAATACTGCGCATCTTTAACAACAATGTCGTCCTGGCCCGCCGCGGGTCGGAGGATGTTGTGGTGACCGGTCGGGGCATCGCCTTTGGGGCAAAGAAAGGCGACGTCCTCGACGAGTCGAAGGTGCAGCGAGTATTTGTTCCGGCGGATGGTCGGGACCCGGACCACTCCGGCCAAATGATTGCCGGGCTTCCCGCCGAAGATATACACCGTGTGACCGCAGCGTTGGAGGCCGTGGGCGCAAAGCCCAGCATCACGCTGGTCACCGCGGTGACGGACCACATTATTAATGCACTTGAGCGGGCCTCCCGCGGCGAAGAGATCGCCTACCCGTTGCGCGCCGAGGTCCAGCACTTGTACCCAGCAGAGTATGCACAGGGCGAACGCCTGCTGGAGCACATCAACATTCTTTTCGACGCCACCCTGCCCACCACCGAAGCCACCGCGCTTGCGATGCACCTGGTCAACGCCGGTTTCAACACCGGTGACCTGGCGCATACGTACCGGATGACGGGGTTGATTCAGCAGATGATGCAGATCATTGAGGCTGAGTTTGGGGTGGAGTTCGAAGCGGCGTCGATAAATGTGGCCCGGTTTATTACACACATTCGTTATTTGTTTGTTCGCCTTGAGCAGGGGAAACAACTCGAGCGCGGAAATTCTCCGTTGGCGCGTGAGTTGACGCGCAGTTACCCGCGGGAAGTTGAGTGCGCCCGAAAAGTGGCTGCTGTAGTGGAGCTTCGCTTCGATACGGAGTTGACAGAAGATGAAATTGCGTACCTTGCTCTGCACGTTGCGCGCCTCAGCGCGTACCATCAAATGTAATACCATTAGCTTGATTGCTGAAAGGACACACTCATGACTGACCGCACCGTCTTGTATGGGATCGGGGTTTCCTCAGGTACTGCCTCTGGCCCGGTCGCAGTTGTTACACCCGCCGTTGGTATCGACGAGCACGAACAACCATGCACCGACCCAGACGCTGACGGCGAGCGCGTCGTCGCGGTCCTGGAAGAAGTCTCCGCGTCCTTGACGGCGCGCGCAGAGCACGCAAACTCCGAAACATCCAAGGCTGTCCTTGAGGCAACCGCCGCCTTGGCGAAGGACCGCGGCCTGGTGCGCGGCATTAAGAAGGAACTGAAGAAGGGGACCGGCGTGACCAAGGCGGTCCACGACGCGGTGGAGGCGTACGCGGCGAAGTTCCGCAAGCTCGGCGGCTACATGGCTGAGCGCGTCACCGACCTCTACGACATCCGCGACCGCGCCACCGCGCGCCTGCGCGGGCTGCCGGAGCCGGGCGTTCCAGCGCTGACCGAGCCGTCCGTGCTCGTCGCGAACGACCTTGCACCGGCTGAGACCGCGACGTTGGATCCAGCGTTGGTCGTCGGCATCGTGACGGAGGCCGGTGGCGCGACATCGCATACGGCGATCCTCGCCGCGCAGCTCGGCATCCCCGCAGCGGTGCAGGTCAAAGGCATTAGCGAAGCGCTTGTCGACGCCCCAGCGATCGCCCTCGACGGCGGCGTCGGCGAAGTGATCGTCGCCCCGAACGAGTCGGACGTCGCCGAACTCGAAGAGCGCTCCCGCCGCCGCGCCGCTGCCCTGGCAGGCTCCTCCGGCGAGGGTGCCACCCGCGACGGCTACCGCGTGAAGCTGCTGGCCAACATCGGCACCGCGGACGACGCCGCAAAGGCCTCCGGCTACGACCTGGAAGGTTCCGGCCTGTTCCGCACCGAGTTCCTCTTCCTGGACCGCGACTCTGCCCCGAGCGTCGAGGAGCAGACCGAGACGTACACCAAGGTGCTGCGCGCATTCGGTGACCGCCGCGTCGTCGTGCGCACCCTGGACGCAGGCGCCGACAAGCCGCTGTCCTTCGCCGACCTCGGCGAGGAAGAGAACCCGGCACTGGGCCGTCGCGGCCTGCGCCTGTCCATGGCCCGCGAAGACCTCCTCGACGACCAGCTCAAGGCGCTGGCCGCAGCACACAAGGCTGTCCCGGAGGCTGAACTGTGGGTCATGGCCCCAATGGTGGCCACGGTGGAGGAGACCCGCTGGTTCACCGAGCGTGCACGCGCCCACGGCCTGCCGAAGGTCGGCGTGATGGTGGAGACCCCCGCGGCCGCTATCCGCTCCTCCCACATCCTGGACATCGCGGACTTCGCATCCATCGGCACCAATGACCTGTCGCAGTACACCATGGCCGCCGACCGCATGCAGGGCGAGCTCGCAGAGCTGCTCACCCCGTGGCAGCCGGCAACGCTGGCCATGATCCGCGAGACCTGCCGCGGTGGCGAAGCCACCGGCAAGTCCATCGGCGTGTGCGGCGAGGCAGGCGGCGACCCGCTCATGGCGCTCGTCCTCGTCGGCCTGGGCGTGAGCTCCCTGTCCATGGCGCCGGGCAAGGTCAACGCGGTGCGCGCCGCGCTACGCCTGCACGACCGCGACACCTGCCGCCAGATGGCAAACTTTGCCGTCGACGCCCCGACCGCGAAGGAAGCACGCGAGAACGTGCTCAAGATCGCGGATCCGGTGCTGCGCGACCTGCTCTAAACTGGCCGGTTGGGGCCGGAGGAGGCGTCGAAAAGCCTCTGTTCGCTACGAGCGAACACCCGACCTGAGCTGGTGTAATGGCCCCTGAAGCCATGAAGTGACGCCCTCGGCGGGACGATGTGTCCGCCGGGGGCGTTATGGTTGGTGACAACTCTTTAAAAACCGTTATTAGTAAGGGGTCAGCCAGTTGTTTGAGAGGTTTACCGATAGGGCCCGCCGCGTCATCGTCTTAGCTCAGGAGGAGGCGCGCGAGCTGAACCATAACTTCATGGGTACCGAGCACATCCTGCTCGGGCTTATTAAAGAAGGCGAAGGCGTCGCAGCAAAGGCGCTCGAGTCCATGGGTATCAATCTTGACGACGTCCGCTCCGAAGTCATCGAGATCATCGGACACGGCACGCAGCCAGTCACTGACCAGATCCCATTTACCCCACGCGCCAAGAAGGTACTGGAGCTCTCCCTGCGCGAAGGCCTGCAGATGGGGCACAAGTACATCGGCACCGAGTTCCTGCTGCTCGGCCTCATCCGGGAGGGTGATGGCGTCGCAGCCCAGGTGCTGATTAAGCTCGGCGCCGACCTGCCACGCGTGCGCCAGCAGGTCATCCAGCTGCTCTCCGGCTACGAGGGCGGCGAAGCACAGAACCCGGAGACCCCGCAGGGCGGCGGTCCGGGCTTCGCGGGCGCCGGCCAGGGCCCAGGCATCATGGGTGGGCCGCGCCCGGGCCAGCAGGGCGAGCGTTCCAACTCGCTCGTGCTCGACCAGTTCGGCCGCAACCTCACCGCAGCAGCCCGCGAGGGCAAGCTCGACCCGGTGGTCGGACGCGACAAGGAAATCGAGCGCATTATGCAGGTGCTCTCGCGCCGCACCAAGAACAACCCGGTGCTGATTGGTGAGCCGGGCGTCGGCAAGACTGCCGTCGTGGAGGGCCTCGCGCTCGACATTGCGAACGGCAACGTCCCCGAAACGCTCAAGGACAAGCAGGTCTACTCCCTCGACCTTGGCTCCCTGGTTGCAGGCTCGCGCTACCGCGGTGACTTCGAGGAGCGTCTGAAGAAGGTGCTCAAGGAGATCAACCAGCGCGGCGACATCATCCTGTTTATCGACGAGATCCACACCCTCGTCGGCGCCGGCGCTGCCGAAGGCGCCATCGACGCTGCTTCGCTGCTCAAGCCGAAGCTGGCACGCGGCGAACTCCAGACCATCGGCGCGACCACGCTCGACGAGTACCGCAAGCACATCGAGAAGGACGCCGCCCTCGAGCGCCGCTTCCAGCCCGTCCAGGTCGACGAGCCCTCCGTCGAGGACACCGTCACCATCCTGCGTGGCCTGCGCGACCGCTACGAGGCACACCACCGCGTCTCCTACACCGACGACGCCCTCAAGGCCGCCGCCACCCTCGCGGACCGCTACATCAACGACCGCTTCCTGCCGGACAAGGCCGTCGACCTCCTCGACGAGGCCGGTGCCCGCATGCGCATCAAGCGCATGACCGCGCCTTCCGAGCTGCGCGAAGTCGACGATCGCATCGCCGACGTCCGTCGCGAGAAGGAAGCCGCTATCGACGCCCAGGACTTCGAGAAGGCAGCGGGCCTGCGCGACACCGAACGCAAGCTCGGCGAGGAGCGCAAGGAAAAGGAAAAGAAGTGGCGCTCCGACGACCTCGAGGAAATCGCCGAGGTTGGCGAAGGCCAGATCGCCGACGTGCTCGCGCACTGGACCGGCATCCCAGTCTTCAAACTCACCGAGTCCGAGTCCTCGCGCCTGCTCAACATGGAGTCCGAGCTGCACAAGCGCATCATCGGCCAGGACGAAGCCGTCCGCGCGCTGTCGCGCTCCATCCGACGCACCCGCGCCGGCCTCAAGGACCCGAAGCGTCCATCCGGCTCCTTCATCTTCGCCGGCCCATCCGGCGTTGGTAAGACGGAGCTGTCCAAGGCACTTGCCGAGTTCCTCTTCGGCGACGAGGACTCCCTCATCCAGGTCGACATGGGCGAGTTCCACGACCGCTTCACCGCTTCCCGCCTCTTTGGTGCCCCTCCGGGATACGTCGGCTACGAGGAGGGCGGCCAGCTTACCGAGAAGGTCCGCCGCAAGCCGTTCTCCGTGGTGCTCTTCGACGAGATCGAGAAGGCGCACAAGGAGATCTACAACACGCTGCTCCAGGTGCTCGAGGAAGGCCACGTCACTGACGGCCAGGGCCGCATGGTGGACTTCAAGAACACCGTGCTCATCTTCACCTCCAACCTGGGTACTGGCGACATCTCCAAGCCAGTCGGCCTCGGCTTCACCGGCAACACCGCCACCGACGCCGACGCCCAGTACGAGCGCATGAAGAACAAGGTCCACGACGAGCTGAAGAAGCACTTCCGTCCAGAGTTCCTCAACCGCATCGACGAAATCGTGGTCTTCCGCCAGCTGACCCAGGAAGAAATCGTACAGATGGTGGACCTGCTCATCAGCCGCGTGGACACCAACCTGGCCGCGCAGGACATGGGCATCGAGCTCACCGAGAAGGCCAAGAACCTCCTGGCCATCCGCGGCTTCGACCCAGTGCTCGGTGCGCGCCCGCTGCGTCGCACCATCCAGCGCGAGATCGAGGACCTGCTTTCGGAGAAGATCCTGTTCGGCGAGATCGGCGCCGGCGAGATCATCACCGTCGACGTCGAAGGCTGGGACGGCGACATCGAAGCCGCCCGCAACACCCGCGGCAAGGCAGCGCCGGACGCGACCTTTACGTTCACCCCACGCCCACGCCCGTTGCCAGCGGAGACGTTCGGCGAGGATGCTGCGTCCGAGGAGCCTGAAGAGAAAGCCGTGCGTGACATCGCCCCTTCCGATGGCACCCCGGAGACCGAGGCCTCCCAGTTCCCGGACGAGCGCGCAGAGTCTGGTCCTGAGCCTGACTCCGACTCCGATTCCGACGGTCGGGGACCTGAACCGGTCTAATCAGTAGGTTGGAAAGCCGCACCCTGGTGGTGCGGCTTTCTTTTTGTCTTGGTGGGGTGAGTGTTTGGTGCCAATAGACGCAACCTTATACGTCTAGCACGTTTCTGACCTGCAAGAATGGAGGCCGTGGATTTTAGAATTGCGTCCTTTGGCACTCTATGTATCCAAAGAGGCACCAAATTCCCTCGCGCGGCGGCAGCGACCTGGGGAAACGCAAAAACGCGCTCCTAAATCAGCGAATTTGGTGCGCCCACACCAAAGCCGGGTTCGGCAGGCCGGAGCCAACGAGCCAGGTGCCTAAACCGACAGCGCTGAGTACAGCGAAGATGCCGAAGAGGATGGCGTCGGCGACTGGGCCGGTGTAATGGTAGTTCGAGGCGGTGTTGATGGAGGTGTTGTCGGGGATGCTGCAGTGCGGGGTGAAGGCTGGCGCGTTTGGGTCGAAGCGCTCGTCGAGCCAGGTGATCACGTGGGCGGTCTCGAGGACGATTGGCAGGGCGTGGCCGGCACCGGCGAAGTTTGCGAATGGGGTGGTGGAGGACCCTGAGTCAAGTGGCGTGGATCGGGTGCCGGGGATTGCGACGCTGCGGTACTCCACGGGTGAGCCGAGCGCGCAGTAGTCGCGGGCGAGTTGGACGGCTTGTGGGGCGGGGACCATGTCGTCGTCGGGGTTGGTGAGTACCAGGGTCGGGACCTTGGTGGGGACGCGGCCGAGCTTGTTCTGGTCGAGGCGGGCTCGCAGCACGGGGTTGTCGTGGGCGAGTTCGGCCAGGTTGACGCCACGTTTCGTGTAGGCCTTGAATTCCTTGGGCGCGATTCGGACGGCGTCGAGGATGCACGCCTTGGACAGGGCGTCGAGGGTGCGAACGCCTTCCTCGTTGAGTTCGACGTAGAGGGCTTCGCGGAAGTCGGGGTAGGTGGAGGAGTAGGAGACGGCGGTGAAACCGGCGACTGGGGTGATCAGAGTCCCGCGGGACTGTTCGAGTACGGCCAGTGGGTCGGCGGGTGGGGCGCCGACGAATGCGGCGACCACGTTGAGTTCGGGGGCGTAGTCGGCGACGAGTTCGGCTGCCGCGCCGGATGCGCCGCCGCCTTGGGAGTAGCCCCAGAACGCGACTTTTTCGCCGGCGTGGGCGGCGTAGCGGGCGGCGTCGATGACGGCGTGTCCCTGGTCGACGCGGTTGAGATACGTGTGCGTACCTGGGGTGCCGAGGCCGACGTAGTCGGTGACGATGACGCGGTAGCCGGCGTCGAGAAGCATGTGGGCCATGGGGCGCTCGTAGTCGACGCTGAAGGAGGTCCCTGAGTCGGAGGAGATCAGCGAGGTGTTCTTGCTGGGTGCGCAGTGGTCGGCCATACCGCGGGTGCCGGGCGCGATCACGACGAGCCCTTTCGCGTTGTCCCTGTCGTAGAGGGTGGCGGTGACTGGCGCGCGCGTGCCCAACTCGGTGGTGGTTTCGTAGCGCACGACTTTCGGCGCGGGGCGGAAGGCGGATTTGATGGCGGAGGAGCCCACCTCCGCCACGGAGCTCAGCGGGTCGAGCGAGCTAGCGGCGGCGGAGGGGGCGAGGGGAGCGGCGAGTGCGAGGGCGCACAGCGCTGAAAGTGTAGACCGAATGTGCATAGTCGGTCATTGTAAACGACGCCCTTCTGCCCGAACTATGTCAGCGCATCAGCCCCGTGCCGACCATCCAGGCGCCCATCCCAACGGCACTGAGTACGCCGAGGATGCCGAGGAAGATCGCGGCGATGGTTTCGTTGGTGTACTGCAGGATGGGGTGATCTGACTGGATTGGGGGAGTGTCGGGGATGGGGCAGGTTGCGGTGAATGCGGCCGCGTCGGGGTCGAAGCGCTCGTTGAGCCAGGTGATGGCGTTAGAGGATTCGAGGTAGAGGGGCAGGGTGTGGGCGGAGCCGTCGACGTTGGCGAAGGGTGCTTCGGGGCGCACGCCTTGCATGGCAACTGCTCGGTATTCCACCGGTGCGCCCAGGCTGCAGTAGTCGCGGGCGAGTTGGGTGACTTGTGGGGATGGGACGAGGTCGTCGTCAGGGTTGGTGAGTACGAGGGTCGGCATGCTCGTGGACACGCGGCCGAGTGTGTTCTGGTCGAGGCGCGTCCGCAGGGTCGCGTTGGCCTGGGCGAGTTCGGCGAGGCTTTCGCCGCTCTTGGTGTACTCAGTGAACGGCTTGGGGGCGACGCGGGGTGCCTCCGCCATGCAGGCATTGGAGAGCGCCTCGAGCGTGTCGACGCCTTCTTCGTTGAGTTCGGCGTAGAGGGCTTCGCGGAAGTCTGGGTAGGTGGACGCGAAGCTGACAGCGGCGAAGCCGGCGACGGCGCTGATCTGTTTGCTGGTTGCTTGCTCGAGCACGGCCAGTGGGTCGGCGGGTGGGGCGCCGACGAAGGCTGCGACGACGTTGAGTTCGGGTGCGTAGTCGGCGACGAGTTCGGCTGCTGCGGCGGAGGCGCCACCGCCTTGGGAGTAGCCCCAGAAAGCGATTTTTTCGCCGTCGTGTGCGGCGTAGCGGGCGGCGTCGATGACGGCGTGGCCTTGGTCAACACGGTTGAGGTAGGTGTGGGTGCCGGGAGTGCCAAGCCCGACGTAGTCGGTGACGATGACGCGGTAGCCGGCGTCGATAAGCTTGCGCACGATGCCGCGTTCGTAGTCAATATTGACTGATTTTTGGTGGGCCGTGCGCAGAATAGCGGGGCTGTTGCTGGGGGCGCAGTGGTCGCCGAGGCCGCGGGTGCCGGGGGCGAAGGCGACGAGCCCTTTGGCGTCGGGGGTGTCGTAGAGGGTGGCGGTGACTGGGGCACGGGAGCCGTCCTCGGTGGTGGTTTCGTAGCGGACGAGCTGTGGCTTCACACGTTGCGTGAAGCGCTGGGAGGTGGCGCTCTCGGATGAAAGTGGGGTGGCGTCAACGATGGGCGCTGTCGAGGCGCCGAGGGCCATAGCGCAGGCTATGGTCAGGGAAATTTTTGACCAATGATGTTTCATGGTCGGGAGTTTAACGTACAACTGTCTGTGACGTACAATTGTCAGGGCAGCAGCATGAGGCTCACGGCCATGATCGCCATGCCGCCCATGACGCCGTAGACGCTGTAGTGGTGGTGTCCGGTGGCGATCGCGTTCGGCAGCAGCTTGTCGAAGCTGATGAACACCATGATTCCGGCGATCACCGCGAAGGAGTAGCCCATCGTGGTCGGCCCCATAAAGGGCGCGAGGATGAGGTACCCGACGAGCGCTCCGAGCGGTTCCGCAAGCCCTGAGAGGGTGGCCCACCCGGCGGCCCACCAACGTCGGCCGGTGGCTTCGCGTAGCGGGACTGCCACGGCGACGCCTTCTGGGATGTTGTGCAGCGCGATCGCGACGGCGATCGGGATGGCCAGGTACGGGTCGGCGAGCGCGGACATGAAGGTGGCGAAGCCCTCGGGGAAGTTGTGCAGGGCGATTGCCACGCCGGTGATCACGCCGGCGCGCCGCATCGCTTGGGCGCGTTTGTCCTCGTCGCCCTGGATGCTTTCGTGCGGGTTGATGTCGTGCGGCACCAGCTTGTCGATCACCGCGATCAGCGCCACCCCGCCGAAGAACCCGAGGATCGCGCGGCCCTGGTCGAGGGCGTCAATGCCCGCGGGGAGCAGCTCCGCGAGTGAGATGTAGACCATCACTCCAGCGGAGAACCCGAGGCTGCCGGCGAGGAACCTGTCGCCAATGGTGGACTTGAGCGCCACGACCACCCCGCCGATGCCGGTGGAGATGCCAGCCAACAGGGTCATCGCGAATGCGATCAAAACGCTCGAAGTCATGCGGACAGTCTATGTGTAGTCTGAGCGCATGGGAATTTATTATCGCAAGAAGCACAAGGTGAGTAAGAACTCGTGGCTGAACTTCTCCAAGTCTGGTGCTTCGGCTTCCACGAAGGTCGGCCCTGTCACGTTCAACTCGCGCGGTGGCGTGTGGGTGAAGCTGCCCGGTGGGTTCAATTACCGCGGTAGGTGGAAGTAGCCGGCGTCGTCTTGGACGGCGAGGCCGTCCTCAAGCAGTGAAAATAGCGCGCGGGAGCGTTGCGCTGCATCGGGCCACACCACGTCGATGTCGCGTTGCGGCACGGGTGCCGACGCCCCTCGCAACACCTGCATGATCTTGCCGCGCACCTGCCGGTCGGTGCCGGCGAAGCGCTGCGTCTTCTTCTTGCGCTGCTCCTCCGGGTTCGGCTCCGGCTTGCCCGCTGCCACCCACGCGCAGCGGCTGACCGGGCACGCCCCGCAGTCCGGGTTTGTGGCGGTGCACACGAGGGCACCGAGCTCCATCAAGCCAACCGAAAAGGTTGGGCCGTCCCACTCCGAACCGTCGTCGGGCAGCAGCGCCGCCACCTCCTGGAGCTCCGCCTTGCGCGGGTGCGCGACGGGCCTACCACGCTCGGCGCGCGCGACCACCCGGCGCACGTTCGTGTCCACCACCGGCACGTTTTCCCCGTAGGCAAAGCAGGCCACTGCGCGGGCCGTGTAATCGCCGATGCCGGGCAGTGCCAGCAGCTCCTCCACGCTGCGGGGAACAATACCTCCATGAAGCTCGGTGATCGCTCGCGCGCACTCCAGCAGACGCAGCGCGCGGCGCGGGTAGCCGAGGCTGCCCCAGGCGCGCAACACCTCGTCGGCGCCGGCGGCTGCGAAGGCTTCCGGGGTGGGCCAGCGCCGCATCCACTCCTCCCAGATGGGGGCGACGCGCGCCACCTGTGTCTGGTGGCTCATCACCTCGCTGAGTAGCACGCCCCACGCGCTTGTGCCTGGTGCGCGCCACGGAAGCTCACGCGCGTTGGCGCGGTACCACGGGTTAATCTCGGCGGGTTGGAGGTTTGTTCGAATTTTGGCCATATCCTCAGTCATCTCTGCCAAAATATAGCCTATGAGTACAGCAAAGACGCCTCGTGAGGTGTGGGAACTCCTCAGGGCAGGAAATGAACGATTCGTTGCAAGCCAGGAGACGCACCCGCACCGCGACCCCACGTGGCGCGAACAGCTCCGAGACGGCCAGAACCCCATCGCCGCCGTCGTCGCTTGCTCGGATTCGCGTGTCCCAGTTGAGCTGCTTTTCGACGTCGGCTTCGGCGACATTTTCGTCATCCGCACAGCGGGCGGTTGCGTCGACGCCGCGGTGTCCGCCTCCGTCGAGTACGCGGTGGAAGGGCTGAACGTGCCGCTGGTGATGTTCCTGTCGCACGAGTCCTGCGGCGCGGTCGGTACGGCGCTCAACGCGGTGGAGACCGAGGAAGTCCCGGACGGGTTGGTGCGCGTGTTCGTTGAGAAGATCGTGCCGTCGGTGCTCGAGGCGCCGTCGCGCGACCCGAAGGATGTGGAGGTCACGCACGCGAACCTGAGCGCCCAGCACCTCATCGAGCGTGTGCCTGTGCTCGCCGAGCGCCTTGCCAACGGCACCCTCGGCGTGGTGGCGGCACGCTACCAACTTGCCGATGGCCAGGTTCACCCGACCATGGAAACCTTCGGTATAGAGTAAGGGGCATGACTAACCAGCATCCGCTTCCTCCCGAGATCTACCGGCGCCGCCGCGTTGCGGCGCTCGTTGCGTTGTTGGTGCTCGTGGTGTTCCTGGTGTGGGGGTTGAGCGCTATGGCGCGCTCAGGCGGCGGCGACGCCGACGTATCGACGTCCACTTCGCCCACCACCACGCCTGTCACGGAGCCGACGGTGCCGGAACCGGGTGCTGCGACGCCGAGTGAGTCCGAAACTGCAAAGGAAAGCGCATCCGGTGAGCCGACCGAGCCGACCTCGTCAGCAGAGCACACGCAGGCTGCGCCTTCGGGCACCTGTGAGCTGAAGGATTTGCGTGTGGTGGCGTCGACAAACCAGCCGTCGTACGCGGTAGGGGAGCAGCCGGTGTTCTACATGGAAGTGCAGAACCCGACGGACGCGGACTGCGTCATCGACCTGGACACCAACATCATGCGTTTTGAGGTCTACGACATGGCTACCAACAACCGCGTGTGGTCCGACGTCGACTGCTTTGACCCTGTCTTTGCTGGTCAGGAGACGTTCCCGCGTGACTCGAAGCGTGGCTTTGAAGCCCGCTGGTCGGGTACCAGCTCGCAGCCGAACGTGTGCACCGACCGCCAGCCAGTACCAGCTGGGTCGTACTACCTTCACACCGTGATCGGCGACAACGCCTCCGACGCGGTCCCGTTCAACCTGACTTAGCTGAGGCGGCGCAACCCCTCGTAGATGTGGCGCGCCCACAGGCTGGTCACGTGGTCTGCGGAGCTCAAGTCTTCCGGCTGCGCCTCCAAAATGGCGGGCAGCGTGCCGAAGACGGCCACGATCTGATCCATCAAGAACTTCTGCACGCGAGGCACGCGCGCAAGCGCCCGGTAGCCACGCGGGATCAGCGCTTGCACGAGGTTCTCCTCGTTCGCGGGCAGCCCCAGCTGGCGCGCCAGCGCGGTTGTGTTCAGCAGCTCCGAATCCGGCAGGGTGTCCAAGGCTTCGAGCGCCTGGTGGACCTGCTCGTCCGTGGGCACGGTGGTCGTGGCGATGTAGTCGCGCACCAGCATCTCTACGTCGTGGGCGTTGTTGCCCTCCAGCTCGGAAAGCTGCAGGCTGAGCTGGCGGGCGTCGACACCCAACTCCACAATGCTCAGCTCCAGGTCGGTGACGGCGCGCTCGAGCATCAGCTGGCGCTGCAGCACGTTGAGCACGTCGGCGACGGTGGCATAGTTGTTCATCTCTGCCACGAACAGGCGGTGGTTCGACATGTCGAGGCGCTGGCGATAGCGCTCCACCGTGGACAGTGCCTGGTTCGCCCGGCCCATCAGGACCGCCGGCTCCTCCAAGCGGTGGCGACGCCCACCCGCGTACACCGTCACCGTATTCATCGACGCCGACACCGAGATCACCGGCCTGCCGGTCTGCAGCGCGGTGCGTTCCGCGGAGCGGTGGCGGGTGCCGGACTCACTGGTGGGGAAGTGCGGGCTGGGCACGAGCTGCACGTTGGCGTGGGTGATGCGGGAGCCGTCGGCGGATAAAACGACGGCGCCGTCCATCTTGCACAGCTCGCGCAGCAGCGGTGGCTGGAAGGCGACGTCGAAGGCGATGCCGCCGTCGCAAATCTCGACGACCTCCGGCCCGTCGCCGAGGACGATGAGGCCACCGGTGTGGCCACGTTGGATTCGCTCGAGGCCGTCGCGAAGTGCGGTGCCGGGGGCGAGGCGCTCGAGGGCGGCGCGCATCGTGTCATCACTCATGCTGTGCAAGTGTAGCGATAGCCTGGCCAACCGTGGCCACCTGCTCAATTCGCAGGCCCGGGACCTGCAGTGACTCGCCAGCGGGCACGATCGCATGCTCGTATCCCAGGCGCGCCGCCTCTTGCAGACGACGGCCCAGGCTTGGCACGCGGCGGATCTCGCCGGCCAAGCCGACCTCCCCGATCACCACCGTCTTTGGTGGCAGCGGTGTCTCGTGCAGGCTCGACCACGTCGCCAGCGCCACCGCTAGGTCGGTCGCGGTCTCCGTGATGCGCACCCCACCCACGGTTGCCACGTAGGCGTCCTTGTCGTTCGTGCGCTGCCCGCAGCGCGCCTGCAGGACCGCCAGCACCATCGGCACGCGGTTGCCGTCCAGGCCCGTGACCACGCGCCTGGGCGACTTGTTCACCGGGTCCACGGTGAGCGCCTGCACCTCCGCGAGCATTGGGCGCACCCCGTCCATCGCCACGGTCACCGCGGAACCATCCGGGGTGCGGCCGCGGTGGGAGAGGAACAGCCCGGACGGGTCCGGTACTTCGCGGATCCCCTCGGCGGTCTGCTCGAAGCAGCCCACCTCATCGGTCGCGCCAAATCGGTTCTTGATGCCGCGCAGCATACGCAGGCTTGATTGCCGGTCGCCTTCGAAGTTCAGCACCACGTCCACCAGGTGCTCCAGCACGCGCGGGCCCGCGACGTTGCCGTCCTTGGTCACGTGCCCTACCAGCAGAATCGGCAGGTGGGTCGTCTTCGCTAGCGTGGTCAGCGCGGCCGTTACCGCGCGGGACTGCGCCACGCCGCCCGGCACGCCCTCCACACCGGGAGCGTGCATCGTCTGTACCGAGTCCACGATGAGCAGCGAGGGCTTGATCTGCTCCACGTGGCCAAACACGATGTCCAGGTTGGACTCGGCCGCCAGGTAGAGGCGCTCCCGCAGGGCGCCGGTGCGTTCGGCGCGCCCGCGGACCTGCCCCGCCGACTCCTCGGCGGTGACGTAGAGCGCTTTGCGACCGTCGATCGCCGCCCAGCGCGAGGCCACCTCAAGCAGCAGCGTCGACTTGCCGACGCCCGGCTCGCCCGCCATGAGCACCACCGACCCAGGCACCACGCCGTTGCCCAACACCCGGTCAAGCTCGCCGATGCCGGAGCGCACCGTCTTGGTCGCAGCGGCGTCGATAGTTGTGATTGGGCGCGCAGGCGTTTGCGGCGTGAGTGCAGCGGCACGCGGTGCACTGGAGACCCCCGTCGCGCGGGTGGCGGTAACCACCGGCGCTGATTCTTGCAATGTCCCCCAAGAGCCGCATTCAGGGCAGCGGCCAAGCCACTTAGGAGAGGAGTATCCACACTCAGAACAGGTGTGGATCACCCGAGGCTTCTTCGCCATAGAGCCTTACTTGTTCAGGTCGCGGTGGACCTGGCCGGAAGGCAGCAACGGAGCGGAAACCGGGGCGTTGACCTCGAGGGTGCCGGTGTCGAACGTGAAGGTCACAGGCACGGTGCCGCCGTACGCGAAGCTGTCGTTCGGCAGGGCGGTGCGGATGTACTCGATGCAGTTCTTGCCGTCATCCTGCGGCATGCGGTCCAAGCCTGCAGCGGAGTCACCAACAAGCACGCAGTTGTAGCCGATTTCCTTCGAGGATTCGATGCTGACCGGGGTGCCATCGACGGAAACGGAGCGCAGCGAGTGCGTCGTCATCGACGTGTCCTGGTTCAGCGCGCTGAACTTCAGTGCAGCGGAGCCGGTCTCGTCGAGGACGACGGTGACGTCCTGCACGGCCAGCTCGCCGTTCTCGGTTTCGACGTTGGCGCCGTCAACTGCAGCCACCTGGTCAGAGGTCTGAGTGATTTGGCCTGCGGAGCATCCGGCCATGAGCAGTGCGGTTGCGAGTGCGAAAACCGGCTTCAGGGACTTCACGTGGGTGTCCTCCATCGTTCTTGTTTCACATATATGTTTCTCCGCACAACCCTAGCGCCTGGACCTAGACTTTTCACAGTTTCCTCACGCGTACCAGGCCCAGGCGGCGCGGGTGGGGTTAAACTTTAGTTGAGTTCGGCGCATCGCGGGTGCGCGTCCCCATTACGGCCCGTAATGGTAGGGTGGTGAGGTTACTGAGCCGGTTGTCATCCTCAAGGAGTGTTCATGGAATTCAAAGTCGGAGAAGTGGTTGTCTATCCGCATCATGGTGCGGCACGCATCGCCGACATCGAGCAGCGCGAAATTGGCGGAGAAACGCTCGACTTTCTCGTACTGCAAATCCTCCAGTCGGACCTTGAGGTCCGCGTTCCTGTAAAGAACACCGAGCTTGTCGGTGTGCGCGACGTCGTCGGCAAGGAGGGCCTGGAGAAGGTCTTCTCGGTGCTGCGCGAGACCGACGTCGAGGAGGCCGGCAACTGGTCCCGCCGCTACAAGGCGAACCAGGAGCGCCTCGCGTCCGGTGACATTAATAAGGTGGCGGAGGTTGTCCGCGACCTGTGGCGCCGTGACCAGGGCAAGGGCCTGTCTGCGGGCGAGAAGCGCATGCTGGGCAAGGCGCGCCAGATCCTCGTCGGCGAACTCGCGCTGGCGGAGCCAGTCGACGAGAAGAAGGTCGAGGAGCTGGAAGAGGGCGTCCGCAAGATTATTGAGGAGCAGGTCAAGGCCGGTATTTCCTTCGCACCTGACGTGGTGGTTGAGGACGAGGATGACATCGACATGGATGACCTCAGCTTCGACGACGATGAAGACGACGAGAAGTAGCGGGACGTAGCCAAATGTCTCGCAGGGTAGTGGCCGTCGTCGCTGCGGCAGGCCAGGGCACGCGGCTCGGCGCGAGCGTGCCGAAGGCGTTCGTGCCGCTGCGTGGGCGCAGCCTGCTGGAGCGCTCGGTGACCGCGATGGAGACCGCTGAGGTCGTGGACTCGATCATCGTGGTGGTCAGCCCCGAGATGGAGGAGATCGCGCGCACCACGCTGCGAGGCCACGACGTCCGCTTCGTGCATGGGGGCGCGGAGCGCGCCGATTCTATCTACGAGGGCCTCAAGGCGATCGAGCACGAGGACGCCTGCGTGCTCATTCACGACGCCGCCCGGGCCCTGACCCCGCCCGGTATGATCGCGCGCGTCGCCCGCGCCGTGCTCGAGGGCGCGGATGCGGTGGTGCCGGTGCTGCCGGTCGTCGATACCATCAAGGAGATCGACGCAGCTGGGCGCGTCGTCGGCACCCCGGACCGCTCGACGCTGCGGGCGGTGCAGACGCCACAGGGCTTTGACCTGCGTTCTCTGCTCGCCGCGAACCGCGCGTACTACGAAGGGACGCCAGACTTCGTCGCCACGGATGACGCGAGCCTGATGGAGTGGTTCGGCGTGGACGTGCACACGGTGCAGGGGGACCCGATGGCGTTTAAGATCACCACGCCGATTGACATGCGCCTGGCGCAGAGCATTACGGACGAGGCGGAGCCGACAATCTTCGAGGTGCCGTCGGGGAGCACGCGGTAGGCTTGCGCGCATGACGTCGCACACAGATTTTCCACAGTTCAGGGTCGGTACAGCGTTTGACGCGCACCAGATCGAGGCCGGGAAGCCGTGCTGGATCGCGGGCATCCTCCACGAGGGCCAAGACGGCTGCGAGGGGCACTCGGACGGCGACGTTGTCAGCCACGCCGTGGTGGATGCGGTGCTTTCGGCGACGGGCCTGGGGGACCTGGGGTCCTTCGTCGGGGTGGGTCGGCCGGAGTATGACGGAGTGCGGGGCACGCAGCTGCTCAAGGAGCTGCGGGAGTTGCTCGCGGAGCATGGGCACCAGGTGATCAACGTGTCGGTGCAGATGATTGGCCAGACCCCGAAGATGGGCCCGGTGCGCGAGGAAGCGCAGCGCGTGCTCTCGGAGGCGCTCGGCGCCCCGGTGTCGGTGTCGGCGACTACGACGGACCACATGGGTTTCACCGGTTCGGGTGAGGGGCGCGCTGCCGTCGCTACTGCGCTGGTTGCACTAAGCTAAGGGCCGTGACTGCCGAGACCCAACAGATTTTTGACACCGCGACGCGCACGCTGCGTCCATTCCGCCCGCTGCGTGAGGGCCACGTTTCCATCTACTTGTGCGGGGCCACGCCACAGTCCGCCCCGCATATCGGGCACTTGCGTTCGGGGGTGGCGTTCGACATTGTGCGCCGCTGGTTCGCGGCCAAGGGCTACGACGTCGCGTTCGTGCGCAACGTCACCGACATCGATGACAAGATCTTGAACAAGGCCGCCGAGCACGATCGTCCCTGGTGGGAGTGGGTCAGCACGTATGAGCGCGAGTTCACGCGCGCCTACAACACCCTCGGCGTGCTGCCACCGTCTGTCGAGCCGCGCGCCACGGGCCACGTCACCCAGATGGTCGACTACATGCAGCGGCTTATCGACGCCGGCTTCGCCTACGCCTCCGAGGGTTCCGTCTACTTCGACGTGGCCGCCTGGACGAAGGCGAGCGACGACTACGGTTCCCTGTCCGGCAACCGTGTCGAGGAGATGAACCAGGGCGAAAGTGACGTGCACGGCAAGCGCGGCAGCCACGACTTTGCACTGTGGAAGGCCGCCAAGCCGGGCGAGCCGAGCTGGCCGACCCCGTGGGGCGACGGCCGCCCCGGCTGGCACCTGGAGTGCTCCGCCATGTCCACTTGGTACCTGGGCGCCGAGTTCGACATTCACGGCGGCGGTCTGGACCTGCAGTTCCCGCACCACGAAAACGAGCAGGCGCAGTCCCACGCCGCGGGTGATGGCTTCGCCCAGTACTGGATGCACAACCACTGGGTGACCATGGCGGGCGAGAAGATGTCGAAGTCGCTGGGTAACGTGCTGAGCATCGACAACATGCTGGACGCCGTGCGCCCGGTGGAGCTGCGCTACTACCTGGGATCCGCGCACTACCGCAGCGTGCTGGAGTATTCGCCGGAGGCGCTGCAGGAGGCCGCGGCGGGCTACCGCCGCATCGAGGACTTCGTGCATCGCGCCGGCACGCCCGAGTCGACCACCTGGA
Organism: Corynebacterium sp. UMB8791; assembly: GCF_054166365.1. Lineage (NCBI taxonomy): Bacteria > Bacillati > Actinomycetota > Actinomycetes > Mycobacteriales > Corynebacteriaceae > Corynebacterium > Corynebacterium sp. UMB8791. Next base: position 60,951 of record NZ_JBSZCG010000175.1, read on the forward strand.
CCGAAGGCTTCGCCCAGGCGCTAGACGACGACTTCTCCGTGCCCCGCGCGCTCGCCGAAATCCACAACGTGGTCCGCGAAGGCAACAAGGCGCTCGCCGCGCACGACACCGCCAGGGCTGGCGAGTTGGCTGCTCAGGTGCGTGCGATGGCCGCGGTGTTGGGTGTGGACCCCGGTGTGTGGGACGATGGGGCGTCGAAAAATAATGGAGTAACCGAGGCACTTGATGTGTTGGTTGGTGCCGAGCTTGAGCGCCGGGCCGCCGCGCGTGCCGAGAAGGACTGGGCCGCGGCCGATGCCGTGCGTGACCGCCTTGCCGCCGCAGGCATCGAGGTCACCGACACCGCCGACGGCGCGCAGTGGCAACTGAAGGAGAACTAATGGCCAAGCCATACCACCGCCCCGATAAGCAGAAGAAGAACAAGAAGACCGCCACGAAGGGCTCTGGCGGGCAGCGTCGCCGCGGGCTGCGCGGCAAGGGTGCAACCCCGAAGGCCGAGGACCGCGTCTACCACGCGGCGCACAAGCGCAAGCTGGAGCGCAAGCGCCGCGACCAGGGCCGCCACGAGCGCGAGCTGCCGGACATGGTTGTTGGCCGCAACCCCGTCGTGGAGTGTCTGCACGCCAAGGTGCCAGCCGAGGCGCTGTTCGTGGCACGCGGCACCGGGCACGACGACCGCCTCAGCGAGGCCGTCACCCTGGCGAACTCCCGCAACATCCCGGTGCAGGAGGTGGACCGCCACGACTTGGACATGATGACCGGCAACGGCATGCACCAGGGCATCGGCCTGAAGATCCAGCCGTACAAGTACGCGGACGTCTTCGACCTGGTCGCCGGTGTGGCGGACCGCGGGGAGACCGGCATGTTCGTCATCCTGGACAACATCACCGACCCGCGTAATCTCGGCGCGGTGATCCGCTCGACGGCCGCGTTCGGCGGCCACGGCGTGATCATCCCGGAGCGACGCTCCGCGCAGGTCACGGGCGTGGCGTGGCGTACCTCGGCGGGCACGGCGGCTCGCCTGCCTGTCGCGCGGGTGACCAACGTGACCCGTACTGTCAAGCAGTTCAAGGACAACGGCTACATGGTCGTGGGCCTTGACGCGGGCGGCGAGCACACCCTGGACACCTTCGAGGGCGCCACCGACCCGGTGGTCATCGTCGTCGGCTCGGAGGGCAAGGGCATCTCCAGGCTCGTGCGGGAAAACTGCGACGTGATCATGTCCATCCCGACAACCGAGTGGGTAGAGTCCCTGAACGCCTCCGTCGCGGCGGGCGTGGTACTCAGCGAGTTCGCGCGTCAGCGCCGCGTGAAGTAGCCCACCGCCCGGCACACGAGGTAGATGGCGAAGGACACGAACGCCACCATCACGCTCACCGGCAGGCCGGGCGCCAGCGAGAGCAGCATGCCGCCCACGGCGGCAAGCTCCGCGAAGAGCACAGACCACGCCACCGCCGCTGCGGGACGCGCCGTAATGGCCACCGCGGACGCGCCGGGCGTGATCAGCAGCGCCATCACGAGCAGCACGCCCACGATCTGCACGGTCTGGGCGGCCGCCATGCCGAGCAGGATGGCGAACAGCGTGGCCAGTACCTTCACGCGTACCCCGCTGGCGGCCGCCATCTCCGGGTCTACAGAGGCGAACAGCAGCGGGCGCCACAGCACCATCACGGCCACCACGACCAGCAGCGTGGTGGCCGTCAGCACCCCGAGGTTTTCCCTGCTCACCCCAACGATCTGGCCGGTGAGCAGCGCCATCGCCGTGGTGGAGTTACCGGGGTAGAGGTGGATGCACAGCACGGAAATGCCCATGCCGAAGCTCATCACCACGCCCACGGATGAGTCAGTGTCGCTGCGAAGCCCCAGCAGGACGAGCACGATCGCCGCCACAATCGAGCCGAGAACGGCCCCCAAGCTGAGGTTCAGGCCCGTCACGAGCGCAACCGCGGCACCCATCAACGCCAACTCAGAAGTAGCGTGCACCGCGAATGACATTTTCCGCATCACGATCAGCGGCGCAATCACCCCGGAGAGCACGCCCAGCATCGCGCAGGCGATCAGCGCAGTGATCACGAAATCGAACCCGAGCAGGTACTGCGTTTGCTCCAGCATTTACAGGATCACCGTCTTTCCACCCACGCGTACGACCTCCACTGGAGCCCCGTACAGCTCACTGAGCACATCGGAGCGCAGCACCTCGTCGGCACTGCCGACCACGTGCCCGTTCGGCCCCAGGTAGAGCACCTTGTCCACGATGTCGATCACCGGGTCGATGGAGTGCGTCACCATCACCACCGCGACCTTCGCAGCATGTAGCCGGGACATGAAGTCGCGCTGGCGCGCCACGTCCAGGGAGAGCAGGGGCTCGTCGGCAAGGATGAGATCGGGCTGCTTCGCAAAGGCCTGCGCCTGTCGCACCAGCTGCTGCTGGCCGCCCGACAGGGTGCCCACGCGGGCGTCGGCAAGGTGGAGCGCGCCCACGCTGTCCAGCAGTTTATCGACGTCCCCCTTCCTCGGCCGACGCAGCGGACGGTGCTCAAGCGAGAGCGACACCAGATCGCGAACCCGCACCGGCAGTTCCGGCGGGAACATGCGCTGCTGCGGGATGAACCCGATGTTCTTCGGCGCCGTGATGGTGCCCGAGCTGAGCTTGCGTGTACCCAGGATCGTGCCGAGCAGCGTGGACTTGCCGCTGCCGTTCGGGCCCAGCACAGCGACAAATTCCCCCGCGGCGACATCGAGGTTGATGTCGTGCCACAGGGGATCACAAGAGGCGTTGGTCAGGTGCAGCATTAGAGCTCGTCAAGCGCCTTGGCAAAGTAGTCGAAGAAGTTCTCGCCGTTCGGCGGGGTCTCGTAAATGTCGACGACCTTCACGTTGTTGGCCTTCGCCACCTCAACCAGCTTGTCGGAGACACCGTTCGGGCTCTGCGGGTTGTTAATCAGGATGTCGATTTCGCCGGACTCGAGTGCAGCGATGAACTCCGCGAGCGCCGCCGAGGACGGCTCCGAGTGGTTCAGCGTTGCGTGCCGGAACGACTCCGGAGTGACGTCCTCGAGCGCGGACTCCTCGATGATCGCGTCCGCGATTGGGTGCGTCTGCGCCACGCGGGCTGCCTTGAGGCTGTCCAGCTTCGTCTGCAGCTGCTCGAGCTTCCCGTCGAGCGCGTCCGTGCTGCCATCAGTGCGCTGCGCGAGGTCCGCGCCCACCTTCGCGATCGCCGCGGTGGAGTACCAGATGTGCTCGTTTTCCTCGTGGGCGTGGTCATGGTCGTGGCCCTCATGGTCGTGGTCGTCATGGCCATGCTCACCGTGCTCGTGCTCGTGCGCCTCCGTCAGCGGCAGTGCGGAGATCACGTTCGCGTCCTCCGCCGCGTCGTAGATGCGGGCGTCGTATGCGCCGCCGTTGGCCACCACGAGCACTGCCTTCGCCACCTGCGCCAGGTCGGCGGCCGTCGGCTCGTAGTCGTGCGGGTCCACCGAGGTATTCGAGATGATCGCGGGGACGTCCTGGCCCGTCACCAGGCTCGCGACGTCCGCCCACACCTGCGTCGTGGCCACGATCTGGCCGTCGGCGGCATCAGCTGCGGTGTCGCCGGTGCTGTCAGTGCTGCTGCAGGCGCTCAGTGCGAGCGTCGATGCAGCAAGGATGCCAATGAAGCGTCGTGAAAACATGGCCGCCATTGTACGTGGTATTGAAAATGAATATCAACAACGAGCGTCGGCGAGCGCCTTCAGGAAGGCCGCCATCTCGTCCACGCCTGCGACGTCGACCCCTACCTTGATCCCCACATCCGCAGGCCCCAGCACCGCTAGCGCTGTGTCGTCCGTGACGTCATCACCAGCGAAGAGCGTCGCAGCAAAGCGCTGCTTGTGGGCCCGCAGCCACGAGCCCTTCGACACATCCACCGCGGAAAACTCAACCACGTTATTACCCGGGGTGACAGGGCGAGGCGTTTGAATCCGCAGCGCCTCCGCCAGCATGCGCTCGCGCTCCGCCGCGTCCTCCACCGGCGCGACGTGCAGCACCCGCTGGTACGGCTTGACCTCCACGTACGCCGGCGGGACCGCGATCGCCTCCAGCTGCTTTTCGATTGCGTCCAAATACTCGACATCCTCCGGCGTAAGCTCCGGGCCAGGCTCCGCGCCGTGCGAACCCACCAACACCACCGGGTTCCGCAGCGGGAACACCCTGCGCAGGCCCTCCAGGTGGCGGCCGGACAGCATCGCCACCTCCGTATTCGGGGCGTGCGCCAGGCGCTCAATCGCCTCCAGCGCCACCGGGTGCGGTTTCACCGCATAAGGGTCCGGGTTCAGCTCGCTGATCGTGCCGTCGAAATCGAGGCAGACAAGGAGCGAAGGGGCCGTCGATAAGTAGGCGATGGAACTCACAGCATCATCACCCGTATGCTCGGTTCGTTCACGTCGTCGCCCTCGAGCGTGAGTACCTTCTCGGTGTCACTGACATTGTTGATTCGGAACGTGGCCTCCGGCACCACCAGCGACGCCAGTTGATCGTGCGTGTAGCGCGCCGCCCCCTCGCAGCCCGCCGTGTCGGCGAAAGAAATCTCGTTGACCGTCAGCGTGTCTTCAGTGACCGTGACGTCGCCTTCAACCTTGCCGCATCCCGTCGAGCCCGTCAGCTTCGAACCGTCGATGCTCACATTCGCCCGATCCGGCACATCCCCCGGCGTGTCCGGAGCCGTGTACACCGCAACGACCTGCCACACCGGCGGCGCCGGCGAACACGCCGCCAGCCCCAGTGCTGCACCTGCAACAACCAGCCGTTTCATCGCGCAACCTCCTGCAAAAACTCCGCGGCCCACCGGTGCACATCGTGCCCCAACACGCGCGCATACATCCGCCGCATCCGCTCCGGATCCGGGTCAAGTGCCTCCCGCATCGCCCGAAGTATCGACGCCCCCTCGAACGGATTACACAAATACGCATCGTGCAGCTCCACGGCCGCGCCGGCGAACTCGGACAGCACCAACGCGCCGTCCCCGTCCGGGTGGCAGGCCACGTACTCCTTTGCCACCAGGTTCATGCCGTCCTTAAACGGCGTCACCAACATCACGTCCGCAGCCGCATAGAACGTGCCCAGCTCCTGCTTGGATACACCGCGATGCATGTAGTGGATCACAGGGCGACCCACCGAGCCGAAGCGGCCGTTAATCCTGCCCACGGCCTCTTCGACCTGGCGGCGGGTCTCGCGGTAGTGCTCGATGCGCTCCCGCGACGGAGTGGCCAGCTGGATCAGGGTGGCGTCGACACCTTCCTCGAGCAGTTGCTCAAACGCGAGCAAACGCTGCAGGATGCCCTTCGTGTAATCCATGCGGTCCACCCCCAGCATCAGGGCCGCAGGATTCCCTACCGACGCCCGCAGCTTCGCCACCGCTTCCGGCGAGCCAACCTGCACCGCCGCCGGGTCAATCGAGATCGGGAACGTTCCACTGCGCGGGCTGTTGTTATCGTCGCCGACGAGCGCGCGGAAGTTGCGCTCATCCGCCTCGCGCTGAAACCCCACCAGGTCGCAGCCGTTGAGTCCGCCGATGAGTTCCTCGCGCCACGGGAGCTGACGGAACAGGTCGGGGGAGGGGAATGGAATATGCAGGAAGAACCCGATGGTCAGGTCGGGGCGCATCTCGCGCAGCAGGCCCGGCACCAGCTGCAACTGGTAGTCCTGCACCCACACCGTCGCGCCCTGCGCCGCCACCTCGGCGGTCGCGCGCGCGAAGCGGACGTTAACGTCGCGGTAGCGCCGCCACCACTGCTCGTTGTACTGCGGGGCCACGATCAAGTCATGGTAGAGCGGCCACAACGTCGAGTTGGAGAAACCTTCGTAGAACTCCTCGTAGTCCTGGGCGTCCAACGTCACCGGGTGCAGGTCAATGCCATCAAAGCGAAACGGCGCGACCGGTTCATCCACCGCGCCGGACCACCCCACCCAGCAACCGGCGCGTGCCCGCAACACGGGTGCGAGCGCAGCCACGAGCCCGCCGGGTGACGCCTTCCACCCGCCCTCGACACGGTCGACGGGCAGGCGGTTAGCCACCACTACGAACTCATTCACAACTACGACTTCTTCTTTACAGTCTTCTTTTTGGTGGCCTTTTTCTTTGTTGCTTTCTTCTTGGTGGCCTTTTTCTTCGTGGCCTTCTTCTTAGAAGCCTTCTTCTTGGTGGCTTTCTTCTTCGTAGCCTTCTTCTTGGTCGCCTTCTTCGGCTCTTCCTCTTCCTCAGCGCCCAGGACTTCCTCCGCGTACTTCTTGTACACGAAGCCCTGTGGCTCGACACCGAGCATGGACATCAAGGTCACGCCATCAAAAAAGTCCTCGGCGTAGGTAGCAACAATCCTGCGAGCACCAGATGCTGTCTGCTCCTCAACGGCGTGGAGCGCCTCAGGCGAGGGGCGAGAGTCGGTGATCTTGGGTGGCACTACGGGTTCCTCCTTGTATGACGCGCATTACTAGCACAACGATTCTACGCCAATATTAGTGACGAAGCCCGCCTGGGGGCCTCCGTCGTCGGATCTGCTGGAACGTGAAGCGCCCGGCCCGCTTGAAAGCCTCGTACGGAATGTAGTGCTGCGGGGCACGCAGACGGCGCGCCACCCACTCGCCAAACACCACACCGCCAGCCAGCGCCATACAGGTGCCGACCGCCATGAACAGGTTGGTCAGGCCCACCACGATCTGCTCGTTCATCATGGCGTACATCCCGCGATACACACCAGAGCCAGGCAGGAACGGGGTCACACCAGCCACCGCGGTGATCACCGGGTTGATCAGGAAACGGCGGGCAATCAAACCACCCGCAAGGCCGACGACGAACGCCAACGCCGCCGTCGCCATCAACGCACCGGAGCCGATTGGGATCAAAAACAGGTAATACATACTCGAACCGGCGGCGGCCGTAAACGCCGCCACCACCACCGCGGGGCGCTCCGCGAAGCACGTCACCGCGAATGACGCCGACGCCAACGTACTCCCCGCAATACGCGCCGCCGCACCACTAAACGTTGGGGTCCCCAGCATTGTCTCCAGCGGAGGCAAGCCCAGGCCCATGAGCTCCCACGTGTTCAACCCAATCGCGACACCAGCCACGATGCCGCCGGTAAAGAGCAGTGTCTGGAAGAATCGCGCCGAGGCCGTCACCGGCGAGCCCGTCACCCCGTCAAGCAGCGACTGCACCAAGGTCAGACCCGCCAACAGGACCACGATGCCCACCGCGATCACTTGGCTGGGCACAATCGTCTTGCCGATCATCGGCGCGACCTCGTAGAACAGCGCCGCCGGGATCGTCGTCAAGAAGCCGCCGATGGCGCAGTGGAAGAAGTAAGGCAGGGAGTTGCGGGACAGAATCTTGTTAAATCCCATGATGAGAAACGACGTCAGGCCGCCGATCGCTGACATGAACAAGTCCCCGCCCAGCAAAATCGCGACGGCCGCGCCCATCACCAGCCAACCCGCCAGGTACCGCGTATTGCGCCACGGGATAGGGGAGTTATCAATATCGTCGAGGATTTTCTCCGCAAGCTCCGGTGGCGTGGCACCCGAACGAATCGAGCGAATCAGCCGGTCCGCCTCCTGCAGCTTGTGGTAGTTTTCGCTCATCATCGTGACCACGCGGAACACGTTGACCGGGGTACGCTTGTGCACCCCAATAATCGTGTTAATCATGATCGTGTTCACGGTGATGTCCACATGACAGTAGTGCAGCCCATACGAAGACGTCACTGTGTGAATCTGCGCAATCGCATCCGAAGACGTCGTGCCATTCGCGATCAGGATCTCCCCAATGCGCGCAGCAATATTCATCACCCCGGCTACCTGCGCGGTATCCGTCAGATCGATCGGGGCAAGCACGGACGGCGGTGGCGACGTTCGCGCCGCGTCAATCGTTGCCACATGTTGGCGCGACCCGCGGACAAACTCCCACAGCGAATTCAAGTTCACGTATTCGACCCTAGCAAGCCACCCCGACACGCCTAGAATGGCCACATGACCTGGCAACTCTACGAGCAACTTATCGACGCCACCCCGACCACCATCACCGTCACCGACTTCGGCATCGCACCCCACTGGGCCTGGCTCCGCACCTCCGACGGCCACGTCGGCATCGCCGCCGTCTACTCCGGCGACGGCCGCCCCGTCCTCTCCGAGTCCCCAATCGGACGCCCTCTTATCGACGCCGCCTCCATGGTCACATCGTGGAACTTCGCCGAAGCCGGCGTCGGCCTCGCCGCCATCAATGCTTGGGTGAACCGCGACGCATCCCACTTCGCCGAAGCTCCGGACGCATTCGTCGCCTACGCCTCCCACTACGCCGGCAAGCGCGTTGGCGTCGTCGGGCACTTCCCAGGCCTGGAGCGCACCCTCCGCGACGTCGCCGACCTCTACGTCTTCGAGCGAGTCCAACGTCCCGGCGACTATCCGGACTCCGCCTTCGAATACCTCGCCCCGAATCTGGACGCAGTCTTCATCACCGCCTCTGCCCTCGTGAACAAAACGATGCCCCGCCTCTTGGAGCTCGCATCCGGGCTGGACACCATCATTGTCGGTCCATCAACCCCAATGACACCCACGCTTTTCGATGCCGGCGCCACCACCCTTTCCGGGTTCATCCCCACCGACCCTGCCGGGCTCGTCGGGACGCTGAAGGGCATCGGTGGAGGTAGGAAGTGGGATTTCGGTAAACGAGTGAACGTTAGTGTAGACTCTTCAGCGCTGCTAGAGTGGCGCAATCGGTAGCGCAACGCACTTGTAATGCGTAGGTTGCGAGTTCAAGTCTCGTCTCTAGCTCTGAAACCCCCTCCCGGGACGTACCTAACGCCGGGGAGGGGGTGTTTGCGTTGGGGGAGCGCCCGAAAAATTCCCCGGCTCAGGGAACTATTTTGATGCCCGACGCCCCGCAATCGCCCCGGTGCACCAATTTCCCCATTCTCGCCAAGGCCAAGCGACGTTTCCCCAGTTCAGCGTTTGATGGCGGTGAGATCTGGTGCCCAGGCAATGCACAGTCATTCCCGACGACCTGCATTGGTCGACGCTAAGAGGTCGACCGGAACGAAATCCAACCGGCCCCAACCCCGCCTCTCCCGGCGGACTATCCCTGTTTTACTCACCCACGTGCAGGGGGTGTACAGGAAACGTTCAGAGAAACGGCGTTAGATAGAGACAGTTATGTTCGCGGGCGTGGAAGCCATTCGTGGCGCCGACGCGTTTCCTGAGAGAAGTAACAGGAGGCGTGGAATGCCCTGGTCTATGAAGGAGTGAACTGTACATGTCTGAGGCTACGAAGCCTGTAAAGGTGCTCGTTGTTGACGATGAGCCGAATATCGTTGAGTTGTTGACGGTTTCTTTGAAGTTCCAGGGCTTTGAGGTTGAGAGTGCGGGGTCTGGCCAGGAGGCGCTGGAGAAGGTGAAGGACTTCCGTCCGGACGCGTTCATCCTTGACGTGATGATGCCGGGGATGGATGGCTTTGAGCTGTTGGGCAAGCTGCGCAGCGAGGGCATTGACGGCCCGGTGTTGTTCCTGACGGCGAAGGACGCGGTGGAGGACCGGATCCACGGCCTGACTATTGGCGCCGATGATTATGTGACGAAGCCGTTCTCCTTGGAGGAAGTGATTACTCGTCTGCGTGTGATTCTGCGTCGTGGCAAGGTGACGGAGGACGCAGATGAGGATACGACGCTGCGCTACGCCGATCTGACGTTGAATGATGAGACGCACGAGGTGACGAAGGCCGGCGAGATCATTGAGCTGTCGCCGACTGAGTTCAACCTGCTGCGCTACTTGATGCTGAATGCTGAGGTGGTGCTGTCGAAGGCGAAGATTCTGGATAACGTGTGGCACTACGACTTTGGTGGCGACGGCAACGTGGTTGAGTCGTACATTTCGTATCTGCGACGCAAGGTGGATAACGGTGATGTGCCGTTGATTCACACGGTGCGTGGCGTCGGCTATGTGCTGCGTACACCTCGTAAGTAAGGCGTAGGTGACCGATGAGTAGGCGTCGGCTTCATGCGCTTGCGTACTCGAGGACGAAGCCGCTGCAGAAGCAACTGGTGGCGTTGGTGTTGGCGATTGCTACGCTGGCGCTGGTGGTGAGCTTCTCTGCGGTGTATATCTTCATGCGCAGCATTTTGTATCAGCGTGTCGACGACCAGCTCAGCGAGGGGTTGGACACGTGGGTTGGTCAGGTGACGTGGGTGCCGTCGTCGGGTGCGCCGAGCGATTTTTATCAGGAGACGTGGTATCCGCAGTTCGGGACGTCGTGGAGCCCGGTGTATGTGGATACACCGCCGGACCTTTCGAGGGTCAAGCAGCAAGATAAGGCGGTGACGGTGCCGTCGACAGGCGTGGCGCCGGGCGTGAAGTGGCGCGCGATGTCACGTGAGATGCCGGACGGCACTGTGAAGTATGTTGCGAAAGAGCTTGACGCGGAGCAGCGCGTGCTGCGTTGGCTTGCGATTGTGGAAACGACATTTGGGCTCCTTGCCGTGGTGGGGATTGCGTGCGCGGGGCGCACCTATATTCGTAAGGCGTTGGCCCCGTTGCGTGAGGTAGAGAACACTGCGCTTGCAATTGCCGACGGCGATACGAAGCGCCGGGTGCCGGTGTGGTCGAGGGAGACTGAGGTCGGCAAGTTGTCGTACGCGATGAACACGATGGTGCAGCAGCTGCAGGAGTCCGTGGAGGATGCGCAGCTGAAGGAGGAGCAGATGCGTCGCTTTGTGGGTGACGCTTCTCATGAGCTGCGTACTCCGCTGACGAGTGTGCGCGGGTATGCGGAGCTGTACCGCAAGGGTATGGCGCCGGATGCGGACATGGTCATCGGCAAGATTGAGGAGGAGTCCGCCAGGATGCAGTTGCTGGTGGAGGATCTCCTCGCGTTGACTCGTGCGGAGGGCACTCGCCTGGATAAGCGCCAGGTGGATGTGTTGGAGATGGTGACTTCGGCGGTGAGCTCTGCGCATGCGGCGTTCCCGGAGCGTTCACTCACGATTGAGAACAACGCCTCCTGCGTGCCGACGGTCAACGGTGACCCCTCGCGGCTGCACCAGGTGTTGCTGAACCTGATTGTGAACGCGTTCAAGCACGCGGGCAAGGATGCGTCGGTCACGGTGGCGTTGCGGGAGAACCTGGACCGCATCATCATCGAAGTCATTGACGACGGCTGCGGTATGGAGGAGAAGGACGCGGAGCACATCTTCGAGCGGTTCTACCGCGCGGACAACTCCAGGAACCGCGCCTCCGGCGGTGGTTCGGGGTTGGGGTTGGCGATCGCGAAGTCCCTCATCGAGCAGCACGACGGCACCATTACCGTAAAAAGCGCGCCGGGTGAGGGCTCCACGTTCACCATTTCCCTTCCGATGGAGAAGGGCCCGAAGGCTTAAGCCTCGAGTGCTGCGCGCAGCTTCTCCGCGGCCTCGTCCATCTTGGCCGGGTCGGTTTCGTCCATCTTCATCACGGTGGACAGGTCGTAGCCGGACATGTCGTTGGCGGGGAAGACGTGGATGTGTGCGTGCGGCACTTCGAAGCCGGCGATGAGGTAGCCGGCGCGCTCGCTGCCGAATACTTCGATGATGGCGTTGCCTACTCGCTGGGCAACGTCATTCATTTTTGCCCACAGCGCTGGCTCGATGTCGGTCCACTTATCGATCTCTTTGACGGGAACGACCAGCGTGTGGCCGTACGCGATCGGCTCGATGGTGAGGAACGCGGCGACGTCCTCGTCCTTGTACACGAAGCGGCCTGGAATTTCACCTTGAATAATCTTTGTAAACACAGTGCTCATAGCGCCTAGGTTACCGGTAAGTTAGTGGGC
>NZ_JBSZCG010000176.1:0-465 GCF_054166365.1 Corynebacterium sp. UMB8791
AGCAGGATGTGCGAGAGATGTAACGAGAGTTCTTGAAGTGGCGGCCTAACTGAGGCTACACTGAAAGGACAGTATTTGGTTACATGTCTCGCACAAGACTGTTACCACGGTTAGAGAATCTGCCAGGATTAACTAACCTTCGAAAAACCACCTGCCAGGGTGGTTTTTTCGTTTACAGGCAGCAGATTACGCGCAGAAAAAAAGGATCTCAAGAAGATCCTTTGATCTTTTTTTCTCTAAACTGCAATCCCATCAGTTCAGGAGAGAAAGATAGTATAATTGCCCTCTCTTATATGGAACCACCATTCAATCACATCATGGGGATAATATAAGTGAAAACGTTCGCATTGTTTATTTTTACGTGTATATGTATTTATAGATTGGAATTTTAACAAAATAAAATGGAGTTAATATGTTCAAATCATCAGTAAAGTCAATAACATCGAGTACTATACTGACCTTACT
>NZ_JBSZCG010000177.1:0-451 GCF_054166365.1 Corynebacterium sp. UMB8791
GTTGCAGGCCTGCCCAGAGGTACCTACTGGTACGGATCGACCCGCCTCGTGGATGGGAACGCATAAGCATTAGAATGTCCGGAATGACGTTCATTGCTGAGACCATTGCATCGGAACTCCAGGTAGCGCCACGCCACGTTGAGGCTGCGCTGCAACTGTTGGCAGAGGGGAATACGGTCCCATTCATTTCTCGCTACCGGAAGGAAGCTACCGGTGGCTTGGATGACACACAGCTGCGCCACATTGAGCAGCGCAATGCGTATTTGATCGAGCTTGAGGAGCGCAAGGCTTCGGTCATTGAGGCGATCGAGGAGCAGGGCAAACTCACTGATGAGCTCAAGGCGCTCATCATGGGTGCGGATACGAAGGCGCGCGTCGAGGATCTCTACCTGCCGTATAAGAAGCGCAGGAAGACCAAGGCGGATATCGCGCGTGAGGCCGGTCTCGAGCC
>NZ_JBSZCG010000178.1:0-450 GCF_054166365.1 Corynebacterium sp. UMB8791
GATTGTGGGTTGGCGTGTGGTGTCTTTGATGGTGTCGCGGCGTACGTGGACGAGGCAGCGTTGAATGGAGGCGTTTGGCCAGCATTGTTTGATGGCTTTGTGGGCGCCACCGGAGCCGTCTGTGGTCACGACGAGGGGTTCGGCGATCATGTCGAAGAGTTTGGCGTAGTCGTAGGCGGTTTCTCGTGTGCACCAGTGCCAGGCGACGACGTGCTCGCTGGTTGCAGCGACAAGCAGGCATTTTTTGTGGAAGTAGGTGCCGTCAATAAAAAGCTGGTCGTAGACGCGGTACGGGTCCGGTTTGCACGGGACGATGATGAACCAAAAGTAGGTGAACCAGCGGATGAGTGTGCGCCTGGAGACGTTGTGCGCAGCAGCGACAGCGTCGAGGGGACGCTGGTTGGTGATCCAGTCAATGAAGATGGCAAACCGATATGCGCTGGTCTTGGC
>NZ_JBSZCG010000179.1:0-450 GCF_054166365.1 Corynebacterium sp. UMB8791
ATGTTGGCAACGAAGATAAAGTTCGGCAGCAGTTTGCCGTCGTTCGCATACACCGGGAAGTACTTCTGGTCACCTTCGACACCGTCGGTGGCCTTGATGAAAGCGAACTTCTGGCCGCTGGCTGCGACCTCGTCCCATTTCAGCGCGACGCCACCTGGGCGCTGCCACTTGGAAACGTCCACGCCGGTCGGCCCCATGTTGAAGCCGGTGCGAGCCGAGTTTGACGATGCGCTGGTAGCCGAACCAGTTGACGACCCGTTGGCATCAGAGCCCTGCGACTCCTGAACAGGTGTGCCAAGCTGTTGCTGGAACAGCACGGTTTGCAGACGCGGCAGATTATCTTCCAGACGTTTTTTACGGTCGGTGTTGAAGAAGAACTCGGCATCCGCCAGACGTGGACGAACGACTTTCTCGTTACCAGAGATAATTTGCTGCGGATCTTTCGATTCG
>NZ_JBSZCG010000180.1:0-449 GCF_054166365.1 Corynebacterium sp. UMB8791
CCCTTGATGTGGCGGATGGCGAATTTATCGTGATGGTCGGGCCGTCTGGCTGCGGGAAATCGACGTTATTGCGAATGGTTGCCGGACTGGAGCGGGTAACGACGGGCGATATCTGGATCGACCGCAAGCGTGTCACCGAAATGGAGCCGAAAGATCGCGGGATTGCGATGGTGTTCCAGAACTACGCGCTCTATCCGCATATGAGCGTAGAGGAGAACATGGCGTGGGGGCTGAAAATTCGCGGCATGGGCAAGCAACAAATTGCCGAACGTGTTAAAGAAGCGGCGCGCATTCTGGAGCTGGACGGCCTGCTTAAGCGCCGCCCGCGTGAGCTATCTGGCGGTCAGCGTCAGCGTGTGGCGATGGGGCGTGCGATTGTGCGTGAGCCGGCAGTGTTCCTGTTTGATGAGCCGCTCTCTAACCTCGATGCCAAGCTGCGTGTGCAGATG
>NZ_JBSZCG010000181.1:0-445 GCF_054166365.1 Corynebacterium sp. UMB8791
ATTTAGCTGTGGCATGAATGGCTGCAGAACTTTCACTTTTGCTACCTCCAGTTCCACCACCACCGCCAGAGCCACTCCCGTCTGGATTACCATTCAAAAGAGTAATGATTACCTGCCCCTTATCATCATAAGGAACACCATCTTTATAGTACGCTACAGCTGTTTCCATTATAAAATCCTCTTTGACATTAAAAACAAATAGTTAAAAGCAGTATACTGTATATATAATCACTGGTTTTATATACAGTTTAAAATTACGCCGCTGCATTTTCCCTGTCAACCCTGTGGATTTTCATTTTTGTGAAAACGATCAAAAAAACAGCCACCCACACCACGTGCTATTTCCACCCGATGCCACAAAAACCAGCACAAACATTACCGTTCTCAGACCTCATTATGTTTTACTGAAACCATGAGATGAGACACCTATGGGACACTGTAACTT
>NZ_JBSZCG010000182.1:0-441 GCF_054166365.1 Corynebacterium sp. UMB8791
ATGGATTGGGAACTAACTAATATTCCTCTGACTGTAGAGCAGTTGGAGGCGCTACCTAACGATGCGGTCGTTCTCGACCTCGATAACGACGCATGGCAGAAGTACGAAGACGAATGGTACGCGTTCGGGGAAGATCCCCTTATCTCTGAGAGGCTGCACTACCTGTACGCGCCAGACCAGGTTCTTTGGGGAGGCTCTGTTGGATAATTCGATTCCCTTCTACCGGCCAGAAGAGCCGGAAGGGTACAAATACCGCTCGGACAGCGAGGCCATCGATCAGGCTATGGAGAAGTTCCAGACCGCCTAGCACGCTAGACGTTCTGGACGAGATTAAGGACTTCCTGGTGGGCTGCAAGCCCCCGGAACCTGTCGAAACAGGCGAAGAACTCCAGCAACTATCACTGATTGATGCGTGCATGGACAGGATTAAGGAGATCGAAG
>NZ_JBSZCG010000183.1:0-425 GCF_054166365.1 Corynebacterium sp. UMB8791
ATGATCGGTAAGCTGATTTGCTACGGTGAAAACCGTGACGTGGCGATTGCTCGCATGAAGAATGCGCTGCAGGAGCTGATCATCGACGGTATCAAAACCAACGTTGATCTGCAGATCCGCATCATGAATGACGAAAACTTCCAGCATGGTGGCACTAACATCCACTATCTGGAGAAAAAACTCGGTCTTCAGGAAAAATAAGACTGCAAAAGCGTCAAAAGGCCGGATTTTCCGGCCTTTTTTATTACTGGGGATCGACAACCCCCATAAGGTACAATCCCCGCTTTCTTCACCCATCAGGGACAAAAAATGGACACTCGTTTTGTTCAGGCCCATAAAGAGGCGCGCTGGGCGCTGGGGCTGACCCTTTTGTATCTGGCGGTATGGTTAGTAGCGGCTACACCGTACCGCCATACTATGACTCA
>NZ_JBSZCG010000184.1:0-421 GCF_054166365.1 Corynebacterium sp. UMB8791
GCAGGAAAACCTGCAAGCTTAAATACTTGGACAAAGGGGCTACTGTTAGCAGACAAGGATGTCCACGGAATAATCCCCATAATTACAATTAAAGCTCCAATGTAATATAACAGGTCAAGTCCAAAATGTTGGTGTAAATTAAATTCCGCGAATTTATCATTTCACAAGCTTAAGCATACCGGCTTCTTCTGAATTGTCATCTTTTTCAATCCCGTGGTAAACGGTCATGTTTAAGTACCGTGGACCAGCAGCCCATTTTTCATTCTGTTCAATCAATAGTGCTCCCATTAGTCGCAAGACGCTTAGATCATTCGGGAATATCCGGATTACACGGTCACGACGACGGATTTCTTGATTAACCCGCTCAATTGTATTATTCGTCCGGAGACGCTTCCTTAGCTCCTCTGGGAGCTGGTAAATC
>NZ_JBSZCG010000185.1:0-420 GCF_054166365.1 Corynebacterium sp. UMB8791
ATGGTCAACACCGAAATCAGATTGATTCTATTCTTTGCAGCCAAAGATGGAGAAGCTCTATACAGTCAACAAAAACAAGACTGGGAGCAGGCTGTGGCTCAGATCATGAACTCCTTATTGCCAAATTCAGGCTTAAATTGAAGAAAGCAGGGAAAATGACTAGATCATTCATGTATGACCTAAATCAAATCCCTTAAAATTATACAGAGGAAGTGTCAAATAAATTCAAGGGATTAGATCTGATCTGCAATGCAAAAAATAGGAAGTCAAGAAACACCTGGAGTAACAGGCAAATTTGGCCTTGAGTACAGAATGAAGCAGGGCAATGGCAAATAGAGTTTTGCCAAGAGAACACACTGGTTATAGCAAACAACCTCTTCCAACAACACAAGAGAAGACTCTACACATGGACATCACCAG
>NZ_JBSZCG010000186.1:0-71923 GCF_054166365.1 Corynebacterium sp. UMB8791
ATGCTGAGAGTTACCGACCTCCGGGGGACAACCCCAACGACCGCCGAACTTCGCAGGGCACTGCCACGTGGTGGCGTTGATGTCCATGCCGTGCTTCCCGCAGTTACGCCGATCGTTGAAGAGGTTCGCGTAGGCGGTGCCGAAAAGGCACTCGAATACGGAGAGAAGTTCGACGGGATCCGTCCAGCATCCGTGCGGGTGCCGTCGGAGGTGATCAAAGAGGCCGTCGACAAGCTTGATCCTGCGCTGCGCTCCGCGCTTGAAGTCGCGATCGAGCGGATTCGCAAGGTACACGCTGAGCAGAAGCCGCAGCCACACACTACGACGCTTGCGAATGGCGCAACTGTCACCGAGACATTTATTCCTGTTTCGCGCGTGGGGCTTTATGTTCCAGGTGGAAAGGCGGTGTACCCCTCGAGCGTGCTCATGAACGTGATTCCTGCGCAGGAGGCGGGGACGGACAGCATGGTGGTCTGCACTCCTCCTCAGGAGGAGTTCGGCGGCTGGCCGCACCCAACGACGCTCGCCGCGTGCGCGCTGCTCGGCGTCGACGAAGTGTGGGCAGTCGGTGGAGCCCAGGCGATTGCATTGCTGGCGTACGGCGATGATGCCCACGGGCTGGAACCAGTTGATATGGTGACCGGACCGGGGAACATCTACGTTGCTGCCGCGAAGCGCGTAGTCAACGGCACGGTGGGCATTGACGCGGAGGCCGGCCCAAGCGAGATCGCGGTTATCGCCGATGCCAGCGCGAATGCGGAATACGTGGCGCTCGATCTGATTTCGCAGGCAGAGCACGACGAGCAAGCAGCTAGTGTGCTTATCACCGACTCAGAGGCCCTGGCGCAGGAAGTCGGCCAACTCGTTGAGCAGCGCTCGAAGGAAACGCTCAACGCTGAGCGTGCCTCTACTGCGCTGGGCGGTAAGCAATCCGGCATCATCCTGGTCGACGATATTGAGAAGGCTGTCGCAGTCGCAGACGTTTACGCAGCAGAGCACCTGGAGGTGCACACGCGCGATGCTCGCGCGGTTGCGGAGCGAGTTCGAAACGCGGGCGCAATTTTCGTCGGGCCATACTCACCGGTCCCACTCGGTGACTATGCGGCTGGCTCGAACCACGTCTTGCCGACATCCGGGACGGCGCGCTTCAACCCCGGCCTGTCCACCCTGACGTTCCTGAAGCCTGTCAATCTCATCGAGTACGACAAGGCAGCGTTGGTGGAAATTGCTGAGGACATCATGGTGCTGGCTGCGGAAGAGCAGCTTCCTGCACACGGTGAATCCATTAAGGCACGAGGAAACGGAGCTAAGTAAGTATGTCTACTGATCCTTCGACGATCGCGAAGGGCGTCACGCTCGAATCGCTACCACTTCGCGACGAGCTGCAAGGAAAGAACCCATACGGCGCCCCACAGTTGAAAGTGCCTGTCGCGCTGAACACCAACGAGAATCCGTACCCGCCCTCTGAGGCGTTGATTCAGGACCTGGTTGCCGAGGTTGAAGCAGCGGCACGGTCGCTCAACCGCTACCCAGAGCGCGACGCCGTGTTGCTTCGGGAAGACTTGGCCGCATACGTGTCGAAGCAGACGGGGGTCCAAGTCAGCAAAGACAATATTTGGGCCGCAAACGGTTCGAACGAGATTTTGCAGCAGCTGTTGCAAGCTTTCGGTGGCCCCGGACGCAGTGCCTTGGGGTTCGTGCCTAGCTACTCGATGCACCCAATCCTTGCGGCGGGCACGCAAACCGAGTTTATCCCGATTGATCGCAACGAATCTTTCGATATCGATGTGCAGCAGGCCGTGCAGGCCGTCGAAAAGCACGCGCCGGACGTCATCTTTATCACTACGCCGAACAATCCAACTGGCGGTGAGACTGTACTCGAAGACATCGAAAAGATTGTTCAGGCTGCACCTGGCATCGTGATTATTGACGAGGCGTACGCTGAGTTTTCGGATTCCCCGTCCGCAACGACGCTGCTAGCAACGTATCCAGAGAAGCTCGTTGTGTCGCGCACGATGTCGAAGGCGTTCGATTTCGCAGGCGCGCGCCTAGGGTACTTCGTTGCAGCACCGGCGTTTATCGACGCCGTCATGCTGGTTCGCTTGCCGTACCACCTCTCGGTGCTCTCCCAGGTCGCTGCACGCGTGGCGCTGAAGCACGCCGGGGACACGCTCGCGACGGTTGACAAGTTGGCGCAGGAGCGCGTGCGCGTGCAAGCAGCGCTGGAAGAGATGGGCTACAAGGTTGTGCCGAGCTCGTCGAATTTCATCTTCTTCGGCCCGTTTGGCGACGCCACTTCGACCCATGCAGCGTGGCAGCAGTTCCTCGACTGTGGCGTACTCATTCGTGACGTTGGCGTCGCAGGTCACCTGCGAGTGACGGTTGGACTTGATAGCGAAAACGATGCCTTCCTAGAGGCAGCAAGAAAGGTACTTCATGGCGAATAGGGTAGGGACCGCACACAGGAAGACGTCTGAATCCGACATCGCTGTGTCCATCAATCTCGACGGCACAGGCGTGACTGACATTGACACCGGATTGCCGTTTTTCGATCACATGCTCACCGCATTCGGGGCGCACGGTGCTTTCGATCTCACGGTGAAGGCGAAAGGCGACACGGAGATCGATGCCCACCACACGGTGGAAGACACCGCCATCACGCTCGGGTGGGCCCTGCTGGATGCGATCGGGGACAAGCGTGGCATCCGCCGCTTTGGCTCGATGCTGTTGCCGATGGACGAAACGCTCGTTGAGGCAGTTGTAGACCTGTCTGGGCGTCCGTACTTTGTGATGAACGGTGAGCCGGAGCATATGGATTGGCAGGTCATCGGCGGACACTACGCCACGGTGATAAACCGTCATTTCTTTGAGACGCTTGCGTATAACTCCCGAATGACCTTGCACGTGAATGTGCGCTATGGTCGCGATCCGCACCACATTACGGAAGCCGAATTCAAGGCTGTGGCCCGCAGTTTGCGAGCTGCAGTGGATGCAGACCCAAAGATTACGGGTGTGCCGTCGACAAAGGGTGCGTTGTAGGTGGGAGGCATTCCAGCAAGTATGGGAGTGCTTGGCCTCTTCGTGTTGGCGGGTGTGCTCGCAGGCGGAGTGTGGTCAACGTACCAGCGTGGATTGAGGGTGCCGACTGCAGTGTTAGCCTTGGCTACTGCGCTGGCGCTCGCATTCGCGATCATGGCAATGATGGAGGTTATGTAGTTTGAAGTTCTTCCCACCAACACCGCTTACTGTTGAGGAAATCAACTCGGTCTCGAGCGTTTGGAAGGCACGCGGCATGAAGCCCGTTCTGCTCGCGGTGATGGCAGCGTTCGCCGCATGGGCGGTGCTGCTGCCGGTGATTCCTACGGCGGTGCTCGATGCAGGAGGAACCGAAACGCTGGCCGGGCTTACCACCGGTGTGTTCATGCTCGCTACAGTGCTTACACAGATGGCGACACCTGCGCTGCTGCGCAAGTTCGGGTTTGGCCTGATTATGGGGCTGTCTTCTTTGCTCTTGGGTGTTCCGGCGTTCGCCTACGCGTTGGGAATGGAAGCCGGAACAGTGCTGACTGTGAGCGCGATCCGCGGTGTTGGGTTTGGCGCGCTGACGGTAGCGGAGGCAGCCGTCGTCGCTGAGTTGGTACCGCGTCGCTTGCTGGGGCGGGCGACCGGCACGCTGGGCATCATGGTGGGCTTGTCTCAGATGGTCGGCTTGCCGACGGGCCTCGCCCTGGTCAACGTCATTGGGTATAACGCGGTGTATTACATTGCAGCGGGCGTAGGCCTCATTTCGTTGGTGGCATGCATGTTCATCCCAGCTGTGCCACAAGCGGACCGCGACGAGTTGAGCGTGGCGCACGTGCACGTACCGATGTGGCGGCTTGTGTTTGTTCCGGGCATGGCCTTGATGTTCGTCACCTCAGCGTATGGCGCAATTACTAACTTCCTTCCCGCGGCGATGCGCGATCTCGATCCGGCCAAGGGAGCGGCGCTTGGCGGTGTGATGCTGGGCGTGATGAACTTCGCTTCTATGTTGTCGCGGTACGCAGCGGGTCAGGTCATGGACCGCAAGGGATACCCAGGCAGCATTCTCATTCCGTGCCAGTTCATTGCTGCAGGTGGTGTCTTTCTCATCGCGCTCATTCTGCTTCTTGATCTGCCGGTGTGGTGGATGGCGTTGGCAGCGTTGATCTACGGTGTTGGATTCGGCGCGGTACAGAACGAGGCGCTCACCTTGATGTTCTATCGCTTGCCCCGTTCGAAGAGCTCTGAGGCCTCTGCGATTTGGAATATCGCATTCGACGGAGGAACAGGTCTGGGGTCGACGATGTACGGCATGTTGCTGACAATGATGATGTTTACCCCGATGTTTGGTCTGGCGGCGGCCGTGATCCTTATTGGCGTAGTTATTACGTTGCTGGATAGGCAGCTGGGCAAGCACCGCGTCGTCGAAGTTAATAACTTGTCCGTGCGGCTGAAAAATGTTCAGCCCCCGCGCCTTTATCGGCGGAACGGGCGCTAGAATTAATCTTCATGACTGCTAACGACATGCCACAACCCCATGTTGCGCTGCTCGACTACGGGGCAGGAAATATCCGATCCGCTCAGCGTGCGCTAGAACAAGTTGGCGCGCGCGTCAGCGTTACTGCCGATCCGTCGATCGCGGTGGAGGCTGACGGCCTGTTAGTGCCGGGGGTTGGCGCGTTTGATGCATGCATGCGTGGGTTGCAGGCAATGCAAGGGGGGCGCATCATCGGACAGCGCCTTGCAGGTGGTCGTCCTGTGCTGGGTATCTGCGTTGGTATGCAAATCCTTTTTGAGCACGGAGTCGAGCATGGCATTGATACTGCTGGATTAGCAGAGTGGCCGGGGACCGTTGAAAAGCTCCAGGCTCCTGTGCTTCCACACATGGGGTGGAACACCGTCGACATAGTTGGCGGCTCGCGCATGTTCGATGGCATTAATGTAGACGAGCGCTTCTACTTCGTGCATTCGTACGGCGTTCGCGAATGGACGCTGAAAGCGGATGAGTTCATTGCGCCGCCACTTGTGCACTGGTCGGAGCACGGTGGAGATAAGTTTGTGGCTGCCGTCGAAAATGGCCCGCTCTGGGCGACGCAGTTCCACCCCGAGAAGTCTGGTGACGCAGGACTTCATCTCCTGGAAAACTGGGTGAAGACTCTGTAGCGGGCGCCGAACCTGGCTGAGTTAGATTGGATAAGATGAGCACCATGACTTTTACCTTGTTGCCTGCTGTTGATGTTGTTGAAGGTCAGGCCGTGCGGCTGGACCAGGGGGAAGCTGGGACGGAGAAGAGCTACGGGGATCCCCTGGAGGCTGCTCGTCGCTGGGAAGAGCAGGGGGCGCAGTGGCTGCACTTCGTGGATTTGGACGCCGCGTTTGGGCGTGGCTCGAACCATGAGTTGATGGCGGATATCACTGCGAAGCTGAGTATCGCTGTCGAGCTCACGGGTGGTATTCGTGACGACGCCACGTTGGAGCGGGCCCTTGCCACCGGAGCGAAGCGCGTCAATATTGGTACCGCGGCGCTACAGGATCCGGAGTGGACCTGTAAGGCAATTGAGCGCTACGGCGACAAGATCGCGATTGATATCGCGGTGCGTGAAACTGATGGTGAGTGGCGTACGAAGGGGAACGGCTGGACGTCCGACGGCGGTGATCTGTGGGAGGTTCTGGAGCGGTTCGATGCCGCTGGTTGCAGCCGTTTCGTGGTGACCGACGTGAGCAAGGACGGCACGCTAGCGGGGCCGAATGTTGCACTGTTGCGGGAGGTCGCCGCAGCGACGGATGCTCAGATTACTGCCTCGGGCGGAATCGCGACTCTCGACGACGTTGTAGAAGTGGCCCGGTATGCCGATGAAGGGATCGACTCCGTCATTATCGGCAAGGCTCTCTACGAGAAGCGCTTCACGCTGAGTGAGGCGCTGGAGGCCGTCGCAAAGGTATCGAAGGGCGAGTAAACAGCGTGCGGGATCTGCAGGCATACCGAGCTATTGCGTTAGAGGCGGTCGATGAAGCCGCCGAGCTGTTTCGAACACATATCGGTGCAGCTCCAGCGCTCTTTAAGGGCGAAGGTGACTTTGCCACGGAAGCGGATCTCGCCATTGAAACGTTGCTGAGGAAACGCTTGACGGAAGCGACCGGTATCCCCGTGTTCGGGGAGGAACACGGCGGGGACCTCAACGCTGAGGCGTGCTGGGTGCTCGATCCTGTCGACGGCACCTCGAACTATTCGTGTGGCAACCCGATGTGCGCGATCTTGGTAGCGCTCCTTATCGACGGCCAACCGGTCGTCGCGGTGACCGACATGCCTTTGCTGGGGCACCGCATGCATGCGATCTCGGGTGAGCCCGTTGTGCTTGACGGCGACCCATTGCCTGCGCTCCCACAGGGCGTTGATCCTTCGACGACGGCCGCTCAGGTAGGCGTTGCAACCGTTGGTTCGGATGATCGCGCTGCGTTTCCAGCGGAAGGCCGCTTGGCCTTCGTCGGTGAATTGGCTGCCACCTCACTGCGACCACGCATGACTGGCTCAGTGGGCGTGGACTTGGCGTTTGTGGCGTCGGGTGTGTTCCAGGCCAGCGTGAGTTTCTCCCCGCACGTGTGGGATAACGCGGCCGGTGTCTTGTTCGGTCGCTGCGCGGGCGCGACGGTGACTGACGTGTACGGGCAGCCATGGGAGATGTCGTCGATGGGGGCTGTCATTGGTACGAATGCTGCCCATGCGACTGCGCTCGCGACGGTCCAACGGTGCTTTGAAAGCCCTGATAGGCAGAGTGCTTCGCGGTAGTATGTAGTTTCCGGAACGTATTTGCGGGCTGGAGTAGCGTGGCACAAAACATGTATGGAGGGTAATTACCTTGTCTGTTGCAATCCGTGTGATTCCTTGCCTCGACGTGGACGACGGGCGGGTAGTAAAAGGCGTAAATTTTGAAAACCTGCGGGACGCTGGTGATCCCGTAGAACTTGCTCAGCGGTATGGACTGGAAGGCGCTGATGAGCTTACGTTTTTGGACGTAACTGCGTCGCGTGAGGGCCGTGGAACGATGCTTGAGGTCGTCCGTAAGACCGCAGAGCAGGTATTTATCCCGCTGACCGTTGGCGGAGGCGTTCGAAGCGTCGAAGACGTCTCTGAGTTGCTGCGTGCTGGCGCGGACAAAGTCAGTGTGAATACAGCGGCGATTCACCGGCCAGAGCTACTGCGTGAGCTCAGCGAGAAGTTTGGAGCGCAGTGCATTGTCTTGTCTGTCGACGCGCGTCGCGTGCCGAATGGTGGGCTTCCGCAGCCGTCTGGGTTTGAAGTGACCACGCACGGAGGTACGCGTTCGGCTGGTCTCGACGCGGTGGAGTGGGCTCGCACTGGACAAGACCTGGGTGTGGGGGAAATCTTGCTGAACTCGATGGACGGAGATGGGACCAAGGAAGGGTTCGATCTCGAGCTGTTGGAGAAGGTTCGAGCAGCGGTAAGCATCCCGGTGATTGCTTCCGGTGGCGCTGGCAAGGCTGCAGACTTCCCGCCAGCAGTAAAAGCGGGCGCAGACGCCGTACTTGCGGCGTCGATCTTCCACTTCGGCGAAGTGAGCATCGCGGAAGTAAAGGATGCGCTTCGGAATGAGGGCTTTGAGGTTCGCTGATGACTGAACTACGACCAGAAGATGCCGTATTGGATCCTGCAATTGCTGCTCGGCTGAAGAAGAACGACCGCGGCCTGGTTCCCGCCGTGGTGCAGGCTGCTGACACCGGTGAGGTCCTCATGATGGCCTGGATGGATGAGCGGGCGCTGGCGTACACGCTGGAAACGCGACGAGGGACGTACTTCTCTCGCTCCCGTAACGAATACTGGGTAAAAGGGCTCACCAGTGGCGCTGTGCAAGAGGTCCGCGAGGTGCGCCTCGACTGCGACGGCGACACCTTGCTGGTGAAGGTGATCCAGACGGATGGTGCCTGCCATACGGGGGACCGTACGTGCTTCGATGCAGATCTGCTGTTGGAGGATATCTAGGTGAATACGGCGAACCGCGTCGGCGCACTGCTGGTGGGCGTCGGTGGTGCGCTGGCGTGGGTGGGGTCCAGGATGGACTGGTTTACTGTCGAAGTTTTCGACGACCGCGCTGGAGCCAGTACCACTACCGTCGATGGTTCAATGTGGTCTACGGAGATCGCGGCAGTGGCGCTCATTCTGATCGTTGCAATGATTGCGATATTCGCGCTGCGGCGAGTTGGGCGTCGAATAGTAGGTGTGGTGGCCGCACTAGGCGCTGTGGGCGCCGGCGTATCGGGCTTGCGAACCTTATTAGCCGAGCCTGACTTGGAGCGTTTGCACACACTGCTGAGTGCCGGAAGCGGGGAGCAGGGAGGAGCAGCCAGTGACGGGGCGATTGCCGCGTGGGCGGAGATCACACAGGTGCAGCAGCATAGCGCTGGCATTTACCTGGTCATCTTGGGGGCGCTCCTGGGGCTTATTGGAGCGCTCACGGTTGTAATGCGGCCCGGTGTAGATTCCGCGAAGCTCAACAAGTATGAGACAGAGGCTGTGCGCCGTGAAAAGCTAGGTGAAGATCTCGAAGCTCGGCCGGACTCTGGGCGCGTGATGTGGGACGCCTTGGACTCCGGAATTGACCCTACGGATGATGAGGCACGCCGATAAATATTCGGTATACCCCCGTGAAATTTCATGAACTAAATACGCGCGGGCTACGCTGGCAACTGCAACAATAGGCTTTCACCTCGGAGTCACGCGGGAGGCGAGTATGTGTGCCACGGATGTACACAGCGATCTCTTCGCTGCAGTGCAGCGGCAGGTCGCGCGCCGTGAGTCCTTGGTGTCGTTCCAAGAGGTGAAGGATCGCTCGCGGGCAGCTGCATCTGCGCGCGACGCATACGCGGCCGTTGACTCAGACGGATGCGCAATTATTGCCCAGGTACAGTACAACCAGCACGGCGTCCGGACTACGCAGCAGCGGATTCACCGAGCGGCACTTGCCGCAGTGGAGCTTGAGATGCAGGGGGCGCAGCTGCTCGCGTGTTCGGGTGCGCTGTTTGGCCGTGAGGTCGCGAACATTGAGATGGACGCAGCGAGGGCAGCAGTGCATATACCGGTGGTGAGCTTGGATACGATTGTTGATCCATACCAAGTGCACGAGGCTCGCTGCTATGGAGCCGATGCGCTTGTGCTTCGTGCAGATATTCTTGAGCAGCCGCGACTGGAGGCGTTGCTAGATAGAGCGGAGACGCTTGGCATGTCGGCCTTCGTACAAGTCGGAGACGCTGAGGAGGCGGCACGTGCGCTTCGGGCGGGCGCATCCGTGCTGGCTGTTGTGCCGCCGAAACGTCCGTCGGGGGAGACTGATCACTTCGCGCTGGGTGAGCTTGTTGCAGGCCTTCCGAGCAAGATCCGCGTGGTGATGATGGCGGATGTGTTGACTCCGCGTGATCTGTTTAACGTCGCTGCCGCAGGAGCAGACGCCATTTTGGCGAATGCCGAAGCGGCTATTCCTTCACTTGCTACCGCCGGGCGACACCCCGCGTGCGCTTCCCGCCGATAATCAGGCACACTAGGGGGCGTGCAAACTACGATTCTGGCAAACATTCCCTCGCCACCACAGGGTGTGTGGCACATTGGCTGGTTCCCGGTGAGGGCGTACGCGCTGTGCATCATCACCGGCATTCTGCTTGCAATGTGGGTGGGCACGCGGCGCTATCGTGCGCGTGGTGGTGATCCCGACGTGATTTGGGACGCGGCGATCGTCGCTATCCCAATGGGCATTGTTGGTGGTCGGCTCTACCATGTGCTGACGGACCACGAGAAGTATTTCGGCCCCGGGAAAGATCCCTTACAAGCTCTGAACATTACTGCTGGAGGACTGGGTATTTGGGGCGCAGTCGCACTGGGCGCGGCGAGCGTGTGGTTGCTGCTGCGGTGGAAGAAGATTGCTGTTGGGCCTGTTGCGGATGCGCTGGCGCCAGGCATCGTGTTGGCCCAGGCGGTGGGGCGCCTTGGGAACTGGTTCAACCAGGAACTCTATGGTGCTGAAACTGCGGTACCGTGGGCGTTGGATATCTACTACCGCGTTGACGAGCAAGGGGCGTTCGCTCCGCTGACAGGGCGTTCTACCGGTGAGGTCATCGCGAGCGTTCACCCGACGTTCCTCTACGAGTTGGTGTGGAATCTGCTTGTGTTTGCTTTCCTGCTTTGGGCAGATAAGCACTTCAGGCTCGGACACGGCAGGGTATTTTGGCTATACGTTGCTGGCTACACGATGGGCCGATTTGCAATCGAGTTGATGCGTACTGACGCCGCAACACTAATTTTGGGGTTGCGTGTGAACACGTGGGTTTCAGGCCTGCTTTTTGTTGTTTCACTTGGGATTTTCTTCCTATTGCCACGTGGGAGAGAAGCCGAGAAGGAACTCGCTCACAACGATAATGATGATACGAATCGTGATTCGGGGTAGGGTGGTATCCGAAGTGGAAGATAGGCCACACGATACGGCAGTGGAGAATTCACACACTATCTGGCCTTGAAACCACCGGTAATTGTTGAATCGCTACTAGGTTGGATCTCGTGGATAGAAGAACAAAGATCGTATGTACGCTCGGCCCTGCTGTGGCCAGCAAAGAAGCAATCCTCGGACTTGTGCGCGACGGCATGGATGTCGCCCGCCTCAACTTCTCCCACGGCGACTATCCGGACCACGAGCAGAACTACCGCTGGGTCCGCGAAGCCACCGATGAAACGGGACACGCAGTTGGCATCCTCGCCGACCTTCAGGGTCCGAAAATCCGTCTTGGGCGCTTTGAAGAAGGCGCGACCGTCTGGGAGACGGGCGAAACGGTCCGCATCACAGTCGATGACGTGCCAGGCACGCACGACCGAGTCTCGACGACTTACAAGAACCTCGCCAAGGACGCGAAGCCGGGCGACCGCCTGCTCGTCGACGACGGCAAGGTCGGTCTGGTCTGTGTCGAAGTCGACGGCAACGACGTTGTCTGCCGCGTGACCGAAGGTGGCCCTGTTTCCAACAACAAGGGTGTTTCCCTGCCGGGGATGGACATCTCCGTCCCGGCGTTGTCCGAGAAGGACAAGGCGGACCTGCGGTTCGCACTCAAGATGGGTGTCGACGTCGTCGCGCTGTCCTTCGTGCGCTCGCCGGCAGATGTTGACCTGGTTCATGAGATCATGGACGAAGTTGGCCGTCGTGTCCCAGTCATCGCGAAGCTGGAGAAGCCAGAAGCAGTCGACGCCCTGGAGTCAATCATCCTGGCATTCGACGCCGTGATGGTTGCCCGTGGCGACCTCGGCGTTGAGATTCCGCTTGAGCTTGTTCCAGGTGTGCAGAAGCGCGTCATCCAGATCGCTCGTGAAAACGCGAAGCCGGTCATCGTCGCTACGCAGATGCTGGATTCGATGATTGATAACTCGCGTCCGACGCGTGCTGAGGCTTCCGACGTTGCGAACGCCGTGCTCGACGGTGCAGACGCCGTCATGCTCTCCGGTGAGACCTCCGTTGGCGTTGACCCGCACAACGTGGTCCGCACGATGAGCCGCATTGTCCGCTCCGCTGAGGCTATGGACAAGGTGCCGCCTCTGAACCACATCCCGCGTACCCGCCGTGGTGTGATCTCCTACTCGGCGAACGATGTGGCAAACCGTCTGCATGCACGCGCAATCGTGGCGTTCACCGCGACCGGCGATACCGCTCGACGCGTTGCGCGCCTGCGCCCAGACCTGCCGCTGCTCGTGTTTACTCCGAAGCAGGAGGTTCGCTCGCAGCTCGCACTGACCTGGGGCGTGGAGACCTTCCTGTGCCCGCCGGTGCACAGCACGGATGACATGATCGCCACCGTTGACAAGTACCTGCTGGCGATGGATGAGTACCAGGAGAATGACACCATGGTGATGGTTGCAGGTACCCCTCCAGGAGTTGCAGGCTCGACCAACACGGTCCACGTCCACCAGTTGGGCGAGGAGGCTTACTGGTCGAAGAAGAAGGAAGAGGAACAAGACTAAGTTCCAAATCGGAGAACACCCCGGGCAGCTGCTCCGGGGTGTTTTTCATCTCGGCTTGTAGCTCGCTAAATACATGGGGACATATAAAAGGCCTGCCGCGAAGCAACAGCGGCAGGCCTTTTGTAGTAGGAGCTACAGGCTAGTTAATCGGCGTCGGCTCGATCTTCCAGACCTCGTTCGCGTAATCGCGGATCGTGCGGTCAGAGGAGAAGCGACCGGATTCGCAGATGTTGATCCAGCACTTGCGTGCCCATGCATCTGGGTCCTCGTAGTACTCCTTGGCCATGCGGTCGCGGGTTGCGCGGTAGTCCGCGAAGTCGCCCAGCACGTAGTAGACGTCAGCTTCGTCGAAGCCGAAGCCCTCGAGCAGGGAAGCACGGATGTTGTGGAACGCGCCGGTGCCGCAGTCGTCCAGGGTGCCGTCGACCAGTGCGTTGAGCACACGGTGCAGGCCTGGGGTCTGCTCGGCGGTAGCCTTCGGGTCATAGGAGCGCTGCAGCTCAGGCAGATCCTCCTCGAGAGCGCCGAAGATGTAGGCGTTCTCTTCACCGACAGCGTCAACGATTTCCACGTTTGCGCCGTCCATCGTGCCCAAGGTCAGCGCACCGTTCATCATGAACTTCATGTTCGAGGTGCCCGACGCCTCCTTGCCGGCCGTCGAGATCTGCTCGGAAACATCCGTTGCCGGGATGATGTGCTCAGCAGGGGAGACGTTGTAGTTCTCCACGAAGACCACATGCAGGTACTTCGAGACGACTGGGTCGTTGTTCACCAGCTCGCCGATGGCGTTGATGAGCTTGATGATCCCCTTTGCCATCGTGTAACCAGGTGCAGCCTTCGCACCGAAGATAAAGGTGCGCTTCGGTACGTCGGTCTCGCCGTCTTCCTTGATACGGAAGTACAAGTCGATGATGTACAGCGCGTTCATCAGTTGACGCTTGTACTCGTGCAGACGCTTGATCTGCGTATCGTAGACGGAGTCCGGGTCGATGACAGAACCCTGACGCTGCTCGATCCAACGAGCGAAGTCTTGCTTGTTAGCAGCCTTGATCTCCCGCAGTTCCTTGAGCACTGCAGGATCATCAGCGTACTTGCGCAGCTCCTTCAGCTTGGACAGGTCCGTGGTCCACTCATCAGAACCAGACAGGCGGTCGAGCAGGGATGCGAGACGCGGGTTGCACATACGCAGCCAGCGACGTGGGGTGACACCGTTGGTCTTGTTGTTGAAGCGCTCTGGATACATGGAGTACCAGTAGTTGAGTGTGTCGCGCTTCAGGATCTCGGTGTGCAGCGCAGCCACGCCGTTCACGGAGTACGAAGCGTAGCAGGCGATCCACGCCATGTGCACCTTGCCGTCGTGGACTGGGGAGTAGTGGTGTGCGTCCTCCGGGCCAATGCCACGGGACTCCATGTCGAGGCGGTAGCGGCGGTCAATCTCCAGGACAATTTCCCAGATACGCCAGAACAGCTGCTTGAAGATGGACTCGTCCCAAGTCTCCAGAGCCTCCTGGAGCACGGTGTGGTTCGTGTACGCGAAGGTCTGGGTGGTGACGTTCCACGCCTCATCCCAGCCCAGGCCGTGCTCATCCATGAGCAGGCGCATGAGTTCCGGAACCGCCAGCACCGGGTGGGTGTCGTTGAGCTGCACTGAGTTGTACTCGTGGAACTTGCTCAGATCCTCGCCGTGGTGCTCGATGTAGTTGTCGATCATCTCCTGCAGCGAAGCAGAGACGAAGAAGTACTGCTGGCGTACGCGGAGCACCTTGCCAGCGTACGTGGTGTCGTTCGGGTAGAGCACGCGGGTGATGTCGTGGACAGCCTCGCGCTCCAGGATGGCGTCGGAGAAACGCTGCGAGTTGAACGCATCGTAGTCGAACTCGTGGATTGGGGATGCGTCCCACAGACGAAGGGTACCAACGTTATCGGTGCCGTAGCCGGTAATCGGCATGTCGAACGGTACTGCTCGAACCGTCATGTCGTCGAACTTCACGATGCGCTGCTGGGAGGTGCGCTCAACAACGAACGGGTAGAACGATTCCTTCCAGGAATCTGGGTGCTCCTTCTGGAAGCCATCGACGAACTCCTGGCGGAACAGGCCGTAGCGGTAGAGCAGGCCATAGCCGGTGACCGGGTAGTCCTGCGTCACTGCGGAGTCCAGGAAGCACGCCGCGAGGCGGCCAAGGCCACCGTTGCCCAGCGCGGCATCGTGCTCTGCCTCGAGGACATCGGTCAGGTTGTGGCCGAGCTCTGCTGCTGCAGCCTCAGCCTCTTCCACCATGCCCAGGTTCGTGAGGTTGTTCAGCAGTGCACGGCCTTGCAGGAACTCTGCGGAGAAGTACGCCTGCTGACGAGTAGCCGAGTAGGCTTTTTGGGTTGCATCCCACTTGTCGGCAATCTGCTCCACAACGGCGGCCGAGAGGCCAGTCCAAAACTTGTTATTGGTGGATGCCTGCGGGCTGCGTCCAGAGAAACCACGAACATGGCCGGCGACAGTGTCCTGCAGTGCCGGTACCGATGTTCCTACAGTGTTCTTCATAAAAACCTCAGATCTCTTGATGTGTCGAATTGGAATGCGTCGTGCTCAGCCGGAACCGCGTTGCGCTATGGCTGAGCAAGATACGTCAGAACTGCCGTGAGTCCGGCATTGGTAGCTGCTTTCACCGTGGGTGCGTAGTCCGGCAAGAAGGTCGGCATGTGGTTGACTGGAATGTCTTCCGCGACTCTATTTGCCGCAACGGCTTCATCCCACTGTGCCTTCGGGGTGCACCCGATAAGCCAGTAGAAGTACGGCACGTCGAACGCCAGGGGAATGACTGGGAAGTCCTCAGACACTGTCTTTCGGTCGGCTTCAGCAGACTCATGCTTGAAAACCTCGTCGAAAGACTGGCGGACCTTTGCGTACACCTCGGCGTCATTGCTCATAAGTTCTCCGTGAGCGAAGTACTCGAACGTAGGCGCTTCGGTGGCACCCGATGCCTGCACCTCTGCGCGAACAACCCGCTCGATGGAGGCGTACATCTGCTCTTTTGTCTTGTTTTGATAAAAGCGACAGTTGAGTACGAGTTCCGCGGAGTCGGGGATAATGTTGTTCGTCGTTCCAGCGTGCAAACTGGCAACGGTGACGACTGCGAAGTCAGAAGGATCGACTTCCCGGCCCACGAGACCTTGCAGGCGGGCAATGATCATCGCTGCCGTAAACGTTGGGTCTATGGCGTTGTGTGGCATAGAGCCGTGCGCACTTCGCCCCGGGATCGTAATCCTGATGGAGTCACATGCCGCGAACTGGGGACCCGCTTTTGACATCACGGTTCCCGCAGGTCCGGGCATTACATGCTGGCCAAAGCAGACGTCAGGACGCGGGATGCGTTCCAGAAGTCCGTCATTGACCATCGCTTCTGCCCCTACCCCCAGCTCTTCTCCTGGCTGAAACAGCGCAATGAACGTCCCACGCCAGGCGTGGCGGGTGTCGTCCATAAAACTGCACATACTGAGAAGTGCCGTGGTGTGCATGTCATGGCCACAAGCATGCATAGTGCCGACGCTCGTGCCGTCCTCAAGACGCACCTTTTTCTTTGAAGCGTATGGAACTTCGGTAGATTCCGTAACTGGGAGCCCATCGAAGTCGGCACGGAACAGTACAGTTGGCCCGTCACCGTTGCGGAAGACCGCACAGATTCCGTAGCCCCCAATCGGTGCAATTACTTCGCAGTCGAACTGGGTAAGTTCGGCGAGGAGCCGTTGGTGCGTCTCCTCTTCTTGCATCGATAGCTCGGGCGTGGTGTGCATGAATTCATAGAATGCACGCTGCCACGATTCGTCAACGACGTAACTGTTGAGAATATCGTTGATGTTGATCATGTACGTCCCTCTGTGCGTCACTCCGCACGTGCTTGCTTAACTACCATCACATTAAGTAATACCAGTCTTTTGGGAGGAAGGTATAAACAACTTTGGTCTAAAGGACTGGGTTGTAGAGGAGAGAGTTGCGTGACGGGGCACATTCTGTGGCAATACGCAGCGACTTTGTCACATTCCCGGCATCGCGGAGTCGGTAGAGTTTGTCCACCATTTTGTCACGAACATCAAACGGGGAAAGCGTATTGACGTAAATTTTAGTGCCGCCTTCGAACCCGGCGAGTGTAGAAATACGCCACTTAATGTTCACCCTCCATGGCATCGGAAGGTCCAGATCCACAGGCCGGTAGTGCCACTCCTCGTTGCACGCGACCTCAGGTCCCATCGCTGCGTGGATCGCGTGCACGAGGTCCGACAGACCGCGCACTTCCTGCTCCGACTGCTCCCAAGGTGCGCAGGTTGCGGACTTGGAATAGATGGAGACAGTGGGGTAGCGGTGCCCGATGCCTGCGATGGCGATTGCGAAGTCGTTCTCCGCGATCACCAGGTTGTGGTAGAACGCGTAGTTCACTCCCCATTCGTTGTACATGTTGATGTTCTGGCGCAGCTTTGCAATCTCCATCTCGGCCTGCACGCCACGCGCGTCGACGGTGACGAGCTGCTTGTGCAGGTGGTCGAAGGAGGCGCCAGCAGGCGCAAGCCAGTTTTGGAAGACTACGACGTACGGGGAGTAGGGATTCTTTACGACGAGGTCGTGGAGGGAATCAACTGTGAACTTGAAGAAAGCCCCGTGCTCGTCTTCGGTGAGTGTTCCGGAGCTTGCTAGCTGTGTGTCGTCGGTGGCGCCGTCGACGAAGTGGCGTCGAGCAATAATGACGTCGTGACCGCCGCCGAAATACGCGGGCGCGATCTCCAAGAGTGACGCCTCGTCGCGGTCGGGATTCTCTCCGGAGGCCTTGAGGCGGGTGCGAACGATGTCGAGGACGTGGGCCTTGCCAGCGGGGTCCGCGAGGTAGCGGTCCATGTGTTCCTGCTGGGACTGGGGCATGCTGTAGCCGTAGTTCTTTGCCCAGTAGTCGTAGGAGACTATCTCGAAGAGGTTCGGTACGCGGCGGAACTCGGCGGTGGTGGCGTCGAGCTCTTCGGGCATCGCGTTGCGGACGATCTCCCAACCATCCCGGGTGCGAACCATGCGTGACTTCTCTGGTGGGGTGCGAAGCTGGTGGGCGTCACAGAAGTTGCAGTGCTCGTGAAAGTCGGAATCGCTGAGCGGGTGCGGGGTCCCTGAGGGGTGGGAAAGGGGCCGGTTTCCTCTGCCTGGGACCGTCCAAACCTCGGTGCCGGAAAATGGGTTGACTTGCTTGATCGTGCCGTCAGCCATGGTCGTCAGGGCGTCACGATACGAGTGCACTGGAAAAGTCATACCTGCTACGTTACTCCCCGGTGTATTAGCCTGTTCGTCATGGCGATCATTCAGTTCCATGTGCTGGCCCCCGATGCGTCGGCAGAAAAGTTGGCGGAGGCGTACCAGCGCGCAATCGATATTTTGGTGCGGCGCGAAAAACTCACTGCCGGAAATGTTGTGTACACCCCGCATGTAGCGTTGCCTAGCGAGGTCACCGAGGAACTGGAAGCAACATACGTGCAGGACAGGCAGGTCTCGGCTGAAGAAGAGGGTGCCGCCCTCCAGCGCTACGACATCGAGGTTGAAGGCGCGAGGAGCCTGAACAGCCTGGCGATGGGCCTGTCGCGGATTCTGACCCCGCGAGCGCAGCTTCCATCAGACCCCGTCGCGTTGGAGCAGCAAGACCAGTTTGAGACGCCTGCGCTTTACCCCTGGACCGTCGAGGTGTTCAGGTAACGAATCGCCGCCTCGCGGCCTGCGCGGCGGAGTTGCTCACTGGTGTCAGCGATGTTTTCAAGGGGGACTGCGATTGCTTCACCAGCGGGTTCGGCGTCGAAGCTACCCGCCACAATTACGCAGACAGCACCTGCATCAGCGGCAAGGTCGCTTACCGTGCTGGCAACCTTGCCAGCGGCGGTTTGGGCGTCATAGCGTCCCTCGCCGGTGATGACGAGTCCGGACTGTGCGATAAGATCTGCGAGCCCGCTGGCGTTCGCGATGACGGGCGCACCGGGGGAGATGGAGACGTGGCTGGCATCGCCGTGCAGGAGCGTTGATAGCCAGGTGATGCCGATCGCGATTCCACCCGCAGCCCCGAAGGCCGGAGTAGTGGGGTCGAGACCTGCTACTTCGCACAGCCTGGCCAGCCCGCGGTCGAGCTTGGCCACGTCTTCTTCGGAAGCGCCCTTCTGAGGTCCAAATACAGCGGCGGAGCCTTCCGGTCCCGTGGCGGGCGAATCCACATCGGTGAGTAGTACCCAGTCGAGCGCGCCTGCGGGAATGTTGACCTTTGCGGTATCGAGGTCCGCGAGGCGCTCGAGGTCGCCGCCGCCAGGCTTGAGTTGATAGCCCTCAGCGTCGACGGGGTTCGCGCCAAGGGCTACGAGAATGCCGGTGCCGCCATCGGTGGTTGCCGAGCCACCCAAGCCGAGCACGATCCGTGTTGCGCCACGGGTTTGTGCGTCGGCGATGAGCACTCCGGTGCCGTAGGTATCGCCGGTCAACGGAACTGGTGAATCTGCGACGGCGGGTAGCCCAGAGGCGGCAGCGACGTCGATAAACGCTGTGGTTGAAGCGGCATCATAGGTGTAGGTAGCCTCCGTGAGGCGCCCCGCGGCGTCCGTGGTGGGCAGGGTGATGCGCTCGCCCTTGAACAGTTCGGAGGTGCCTTCGCCGCCGTCGGCCATTGGGGCGAGTTTGATGGTTGCGTCCTTTAATATCTCGCGGACGCCTTCTCCGATCCACGTTGCGGCCTGCTCAGCCGACGCCGTGCCTTTGAATGCGTCTGGGGCGATGGTGACTGTGGTTGGGGTACGCAATGCTTCATCCATGAGGGCAAAGTGTAGTGCATACCTTCCGTTGTGTTGCACACTCAGCGCAGTGGTTCTCGGGTACGATGACCGACATGTATCGCGTTTTTGAAGCACTTGATGAACTCGTCCAAATCGTCGAGCAGGCCTACGGCGTGCCAATATCAAGCTCTTGCCTCGTGCCGCGCAACGAAGTGCTTGCGCTGTTAGACGATATTCGTGACGCAATCCCGAATGAGATGGACGACGCTCAAGATGTCCTCGACCGGCAGGACGCTATCTTGCATGGTGCACAGGAACGCGCGGACGATTTGGTGGCTCAAGCCAATGCAGACGCGAAGCACATTATGGATGAGGCAAACGAGCAGTCTCAAGAAATGATTGACGACGCCCAGTCCCACGCGACCATGCTGGTGACCAACGCTGAAGAGGACTCCCGCGATATGGTCAGCCGCGCACGCGAAGACGCGGAAGCCACCGTGGCGCGAGCACAGGAAGAAGCTCAGCGCCTGGTTGAAAACGGTCAGAAAGAATACCAGCGCTCAATTGATGAGGGCTTGGCGCAGCAGGAACACCTTGTTTCCGAGGCAGAGGTCATGCGTCGCGCAGACGAGGAGGCGCACCGCCTGGTCGAGCAGGCGCATGCGGAGTCCTCGCGTCTGCGCGGGGAGTGCGACGAGTTTGTGGATTCCAAGCTTGCGGAGTTTGAGGAGTCACTTTCCGCAGTGCTTCGCACAGTATCTAAGGACCGTTCTGCGCTCCGGCGTGGCGCCGGCGTCTCAGGCGGCAGCCAACGCGCGGAGCGTTACGACTACGGCGAGCATTAGGAACGCACAAGAGAAAACCAGGTAGCACTTCCAGAAGAAAACCGATGTAGAGTTTGGGTTGCTATGGCTAAAAATCCTTTCATTATTCAAGTAGCTGACGCTCTGCACGGCGACGGCATGCCGGTAGTTGTCCACAACGTGGGCCCAGCTCCCTCCCGCATCGGGCCAGAGATGATCGCAATTCCGGAAGGCCAGGAGGTGGCCGTTGACGCTACCGTGACCCCGCTTGGTTCTGGCGTGATGGTCGACGCCACCGTGACCGCGGTACTGGAAGGGCAGTGCGTACGCTGCCTGCGCACCCTGCAGCCGACGGAAACGCTGCGTGTCTCCCAGGTGTTTTCTAACGGCGACGACTTCATCCAGGGTGATGAAGAAGTAGAGGAAGACGCAGGATCCGGGGATGAGATCATGCGCATCGTGGAAGAAACGGTTGATCTCGAGCAGGCCTTCGTCGACGAAGCTGGCCTCACACTGCCGTTTAACCCGACCTGCCAGCCTGCATGCCCCGAAGACAGCGACGTTCCGGCACCAGACGGCATCAGCGGCGAAGCAACCGACGCGGTGGATCCGCGCTGGGCTGGATTGGAGAAGTTCCTATGAGCCGACGTTCAAAGAAGAATCGCGTCAGGGGCGAAGAAGCGTGGAACAGCGCGTTCTCCGAAGTAGACCATGCGCCTCTGCTCGAGTGGCTGGGTGTGGAGCTGGACGACGAACTGTTGCGACTCGCCTTGACGCATCGCTCCTTTGCCAACGAGCACGACTACCTGCCAAATAACGAGCGGCTTGAGTTTCTCGGAGACGCAGTGCTCGGTCTGACCGTAGCCACGAAGCTCTTCGAGATCTACCCTTCGAGCTCCGAGTCGGTGCTCTCCCCGATGCGGGCCTCAATTGTGTCACGCTACGGGTTGGCGGATGTCGCCCGTGGCATCGAGCTTGGTAAGTACGTGCTGCTTGGAAAAGGCGAGTTGCATACCGGTGGCAGGGACAAAGAGTCCATCCTCGCCGATACGACGGAGGCGCTCTTTGGCGCGATCTATCGGCAGCACGGATTCGAAGCAGCCCGCGACGTAATTCTTAAGCTCTTCCACGAGAAGCTCCACAACGCGACGGCACACGGCCACAGGCAAGACTGGAAGACTGTGCTGCAGGAACGCCTCGCGGAACGTGGCATCCCAATGGTCGAGTACGAAACGACGTCTGAAGGCCCCGAGCACGACCTCGAATTTACGTCGTACGCGATCATTCTTGGTGAAAACCGCGGACGTGGAGTGGCGCATAACAAAAAGCTCGCCGAGCAAGAAGCAGCCAGGGAAGCAGTGGCGTTCCTTCAGAAGCACCCGGAAGCGCTCGTTCTTGAGCAGCAGACCCAAGACAAGGCGTAGCTGATGCCCGAACTGCCGGAAGTTGAGGTCGTGCGTCGTGGCCTGAACGAGCACATTGTTGGCAGGACATTCGACAGCATCGAGGTCGCGCACCCCAGGGCGGTCAGGGATAACACCGTCGATTTGGCAACAACTCTTCCCGGGCTCCGCGTCACGGGCACCGGACGCCGTGGCAAGTACCTCTGGCTGACGCTGTCCGACGGAGCCTGCCTCCTGGTGCACCTTAGAATGAGCGGCCAGATGCTCGTCGGCGCGCCGGGCAGCGTAGATAGCCCGCATGCGCGAATTCGTGCCAGGATGGGCGACGTTGAGCTGGTATTCGTTGACCAGCGGACATTCGGCTCGTGGCAGTACTGCGAGCTTGACGATGGCATCCCAGAACGTGCAAGCCACATTGCGATGGACCCGTTCGAGGAAGGCTTCGACGTTGATACAACTGCAGAGTTGATGCGGCACAAGCGATCTGCGGTCAAAACGGTGTTGTTGAATCAGGCCGTAGTCAGCGGTATTGGATCCATCTACGCTGACGAGGCAATGTGGGCGGCACGCGTCGCGCCGTGGCAACGGGCAGATACACTCGCTCAGGAGAGTGCGGTCGAGCTTCTCGACGCATCACGTGACGTCATGGAGCGTGCTCTTGCACAAGGCGGAACGAGCTTCGACTCCTTGTACGTGAACGTCAATGGTGCCTCGGGGTATTTTGCCCGCTCGCTGAATGCCTACGGGCGCGCGGGTGAACCTTGCGCCCGCTGCGGGGACGCCATTGTGAAGACGGTCGTGAACCAGCGGTCGAGTTATTACTGCCCAACATGCCAGGATCCTGAGCAAAATCGCGAATAATCCTGTCATTGCGACTAGGATTCTCCGCATGGAAAAAGCAACCGAGTTCATTGACGGAACTCTCAACGGCATCATCTGGGACATTGTCCCGTGGCTCCTGCTTGCTGCGGGTGTCTACTTCGGGCTACGTACCTTGTTCGTACAGGTCCGACTGCTTCCGGAAATGTTCAAGGCGGTCACTGAGACCCCGAAGGGCAAAGACCGCGACGGGCGCGATTTGGACGAAGAATACGGCGGTATTTCTGCGTTCAAGGCGTTTACCATTTCCGCTGCTTCCCGCGTGGGCACGGGCAACATCGCTGGTGTCGCTCTCGCGATCTCGGTTGGCGGGCCTGGCGCAGTGTTCTGGATGTGGATGATCGCCATTGTGGGTGGCGCTACCGCGTTCGTTGAGTCCACGCTCGCACAGCTGTGGAAGACGAAAGACGAAAGCGGCAACTACCACGGTGGTCCCGCCTACTACATGACGCGCGGACTCGGGTGGCGCCCGCTCGCCGTGATCTTCGCTGTTGCGCTCTCGTTCACCTATGGCTTTGTGTACAACGCAATTCAGACGAACTCCATCGTTGAGGCCGTCGGCGGTTCTGTTGGCTCCGACTCGATGACGCTGAAGCTGATTGTGGCAGTGATCCTTGCTGCCCTGACTTCTGCCATCATCTTCGGCGGTGTGACCCGTATCGCGAACTTCACGCAGGTCGTCGTTCCTTTCATGGCGGTCGCCTACATCCTGGTTGGCCTGCTGGTAGTCATTCTGAACATTCAGGAAGTTCCAGGGATGATCGCGCTGATCGTCGGCCACGCCCTGGGGCTGAAGCAGGTTGGTGGTGCGACGCTGGGTATGGCGTTTGTCTGGGGTATGCGCCGTGGTCTGTTCTCGAACGAGGCCGGCCAGGGGTCCGCTCCGAACGCAGCGGCTACTGCGACGGTATCGCACCCGGTGAAGCAGGGACTGGTGCAGACGCTCGGCGTGTACTTCGACACCCTCGTTGTGTGCTCGATTACGGCGTTCGTCGTGCTGCTCGGCCCTGAGATCAACTACGGCTTGGATGATGTACAGGGTGCATCGTTGACGCAGTCCGCCTTGGCGGCAACGGTGGGTGCGTGGGGCACGCACTTCATCACGTTCATTCTCTTCTTCCTGGCGTTCTCGTCAGTGATCGGTAACTACTACCTTGCGCAGGCGAATATTGAGTACCTCTCGGACTCGAAGACGGTGCTGAACATTTTCCGCTGCGGTGTCATCGTCTTTGTGTTCTTCGGAGCGTTCGGCTCGATTCCGCTGGTGTGGTCGCTTGGCGACACGATGGCGGGCACGATGGCCATCATCAACATCATCGCGATCGTCCCGCTTGCGGGTGTCGCCATCAAGCTGCTCAAGAACTACAACGAGCAGCGCGTCCAGGGCATCGACCCGGTGTTCCACCGCGACATGATGCCTGAGGTCAAGAACGTAGAGTTCTGGGACGGCTCCGACCCGGTCACGCGCCGCAGCCTGGAGGACCGCATCACGGCTTCCGAGGCCCGCGCCGTAGGTGAAGACAACGAGCAGGGCGGTTTGAAGTAGCCGATGGCCACCATTCGTATGACCGCGTTTGTGCACGGGCACGTTCAAGGCGTCGGGTTCCGCTGGTGGACCCGCTGCCGGGCCTTGGAGCTCGGCCTACAGGGGTATGCGAAGAATCTTGTCGACGGCCGCGTTGAAGTAGTCGCGGAAGGCGACGAAGGGGACGTCGATACGCTGAAGCGACTACTGGAAGAACAGCCCTCCTCAACGCAACGACCGGGCCACGTGGACATAGTAGTCGCGCAGTACGGTGAGCCTCGTGGGGCGGAAGGCTTCCACGAACGGTAAACTCACCACAATGCATTTGAAATCGTTGACGCTGAAGGGCTTTAAGTCCTTCGCTTCTTCGACGACGATGAAGTTCGAGCCCGGCATCTGCGCTGTTGTCGGACCGAACGGCTCAGGTAAATCGAACGTCGTCGACGCGCTTGCCTGGGTGATGGGGGAGCAGGGTGCGAAGAATCTACGCGGTGGGAAGATGCAGGATGTCATCTTCGCGGGAGCGGGGGATCGCAAGCCACTAGGGCGCGCAGAGGTAACACTCACCTTCGACAACAGCGATAAGCACCTTCCAGTGGACTTCACGGAGGTTGCGATCACGCGACGTATGTTCCGTGATGGAGCCTCCGAGTACGAAATTAACGGCTCGAAAGCCCGGCTGATGGACATTCAGGAGCTGTTGTCGGACTCCGGTATTGGCCGCGAGATGCACATCATCGTCGGGCAGGGCAAGCTGTCTGAGATTTTGGAGTCGCGCCCTGAGGAGCGCCGAGCGTTCATTGAGGAAGCTGCGGGTGTGCTGAAGCATCGGCGTCGCAAGGAAAAGGCGCAACGCAAGCTTCAGTCGATGCAAGGCAACGTCGACAGGTTGCAGGATCTGACAGATGAGCTTGGCAAGCAGCTCAAGCCGCTGGAGCGCCAGGCCGAAGCCGCGAAGCGCGCCGCGACTGTGCAAGCCACGCTTCGCGACGCCCGGCTCCGCCTCGCCGGCCACCAGATGGTCACGCTGCAGGCAGCGCATGCACAAAGTGACGAGAGTGCGAAGCTGCTCGAAGAACAGGTCGAGACCGTGACCGCGTCGCTCGAGAGCGCTGAGGAACAGTACGCGCAGCTCGAGGAAGAACAACGGGAGGTACAGCCGCGTGCCCAGGAGTCACAGGAAACTTGGTTTGCACTGTCATCTCTCGAGGAACGGGCGAACGCGACGTTGCGCATCGCACAGGAACGCGCGCACAACCTGAACACGCAGACTGAGTACCACGGACAAGACCCAGAGGAGCTGCTCGCTCGGGCAGCAGCAGCGGACGAAGAATATGAGGTGGCCATTGAGGCTGCCGAGGAAGCCGCGGAGCGACTTGAGGTTGTTCGGGAAGACGTTGCCGAATACCAGGCTGCGTTCGATGAAGCTGAACGCGAACACGTGGCGCAGATTCAGGCGGTAGCGGATCGCCGTGAGGGCGTTGTGCGGCTGGTGGCGCAAGAGGAGGCGCACCAGCAGGCCGTGCTCGGAGGTGAGCAAGAGGCAACCCGGCTTGAAGAGCAGCTTTCACTCAGCAGCGAGCGGGCCCACAGCGCCCGCGGCGAAGCCGAGGAGGTAGCGGAGAAGATTGCTGAGCTTGAAGCCCGCCGAGGGCCACTCGTCCATGAGTACGAGCAAGCAAGCTCAGAGCTCACTGCCGCCGAGCAGCGCTTTCAGGAGCTACAGATGCAGCAGCGCGAGCATGAGCGGGCGGTGTTTACGCTGCAGTCGAAGATAGAGACGCTGCAGCACCAAATGCCAACACGTACCGCGGAGGAGATGCTCGGAGGTTATCCCGCGCTTGCATCACTGGTGAAGGCTCCTGCTGACCTGGCAGGAGCGCTGGCTGCCGCGCTTGGTGGCTTCAGTGAGGCATTGGTGGGCGAGCGCGACTTGGACGTTGTGGAGCAGCTGCAATCCGCAGATCGTGCCAGCATCGTTGAGGCAGTCGGCGGCGCGCTGTGGCGTGTTGAAACCGACGGGTGCTATGACTGGCTCCTCGACCACCTCGACGTCGACGTTTCGGTCGCGGGCCCCGTGGCGCGCCTGTTAGCAGACGTTGTTGTAGTGGAGACGCCGCAGGAGGGCGTGGACGTCGTGAAGGCAGACCCACGACTGCGTGCTGTGACGCGAGAGGGGGCACTATTCGGCGAAGGCTGGATGTCGGTAGGCATCGCGAGCGCGTCTACGGTCGAGGTGAGTGCGCAGGTTGAAGCCGCACAGCGAGATCTACACACCGCAGAGCACGCGTTGGCGGAGCTCTCGGGCACGTTTGAGGGAGCGCAGCTCGCAGCCGAGGACGCGCGGGTGAATGTTGCGGCGGCGAAGGCAGCGCTGCGCGAGCACGACACGGTGGTTGCGTCGTGGCAGCGTGAGCATCAGCGCTTGGCTGCGCAATCGGACACGGCCGAGCAAGAGCGCGTCCGTGCCGCGCAGCAGCTTGAGGAGGCAGAGCAGCGGCTCGCTCAGCGCCGTGAGCAACTGCTGGAAACCCAGGAGCGTCTTTCTCGCATCGACGACACTCCTGCTGCGGAAGGCCCTTCGCCCGAGGCCCGTGATGCTGCATCCCAGCAACTGACGCAGGCGAAGGCGATCGAACTGGAAGCGGTTCTCGCTGCTCGTGAGACGCAACAGCGCGCTCAGACAATTGCGGGGAAGGGCGATGCGTTGCGGCGCCAGGCGGAAAACGAGCGCCAGGCAAAAGCGCGTCATGACGCAGCCGTTGCACGTCGGCGGTCCCAGGCCCTGCTCGCCGGAGCCGTGAAGGAACATACGGAGGTTCTGATCTCGCGAGTCCAGGATGCATTACAGCGAGCCACCGCGCAGCGCGATGAGCTGCAGCGCACGCTTGCTGCGCTGCAGGGCAGG
This sequence comes from Corynebacterium sp. UMB8791, assembly GCF_054166365.1. Taxonomy (NCBI): domain Bacteria; kingdom Bacillati; phylum Actinomycetota; class Actinomycetes; order Mycobacteriales; family Corynebacteriaceae; genus Corynebacterium; species Corynebacterium sp. UMB8791. The sequence continues at coordinate 26,318 of NZ_JBSZCG010000186.1, forward strand.
ATTCAACAAGAGCGATCGCAGGTCAGCGCTGCTCGTCAGCAGCTGAATCGGTTGAGTGACCGCGCGCACGCCGCAGACATTGCAAGGTCGCAGGCGAAGGTGCGTCTTGAGGAAGCTCAGCAGAAGATCGTCGAGTCGCTCGGTATTTCGGTCGATGACTTGCTCGCGAACTTCACGCCGGGAGAAGACTTTGACGAGTCCACTGAGACCCAGCGACTGCGCCAGGCCGAAAAAGACTTGCGCTCTTTGGGGAAGGTGAACCCGCTGGCTCTCGAAGAGTTTAAGGCGCTTGAGGAACGCTATACGTTCCTCTCTACCCAGCTTGCCGATGTGATTCAGGCTCGAAAGGACTTGCTCGACGTCATCGAGGATGTCGACGCCCACATCCTGCAGCTCTTCACGGATGCATGGCACGACGTGGAGGAGGAGTTTCCACGTGTGTTCCATACGCTGTTTCCCGGTGGGGAAGCCCGCCTGATACTCACGGAACCAGATGACATGCTGCTTACCGGTATCGAGATCGAGGCGCGCCCACCGGGCAAGCGCGTCAAGCGGCTGTCACTGCTTTCAGGTGGGGAGAAGTCGCTGACTGCTCTGGCGTTTCTAGTGGCGATTTTCCGAGCGCGCCCGAGCCCGTTCTACGTGCTGGACGAGGTGGAGGCAGCGCTCGATGACGTGAATCTGCGCCGATTGATCGCGCTGCTCGAGGAGCTGCGGCAGGACTCGCAGCTCATTGTGATCACGCACCAGAAGCCGACCATGAATGTGGCGAACGTGCTCTACGGTGTCACCATGCGCGGTGATGGTGTAACGAGGGTGCTCTCACAAAGAATGCGCCCGGCGGGGTCAGCTCCTGACTCCGATCCGGACGCGTAAATAGGGGTGCGGGGGTTAGTTCTTTACAACAAGCTCCAGTGTTCCCTCAGGACCAACTGCGAAGAGTTTATCCTGGCCGAGCACCTTCAGGCTCGTGGTCTGCTTCAGCAAGTCGCTGGTGGTGTTTTCCCAGATGGTGTCCTCAGACGGGCATGCCTTCCTCGTCGTCGGCGTCTTGAACGTGGAGACCGCACCAGTTGCTTCGTCAATGGTGAAGCCGACGCCGTAGCCGTTGCATGGACCGCCTACAAGCACGTAGCCCTTATCTTCCTTGACAAATTGGACAGTAGCGCCGTCATACAACGGCAGCGGTGCCCAGGTGGTGTTCAGCGCGGTGGTGAGCGCCTCACCAGTTGCTGGTACTGCCTCCTTCGGCGCGTCGGTGCCAACGCTCGGCACGTCTACCTTTGAGCTGCCAAGCTGGCCACTTGAGGCAATGATGCCAAGTCCGACGGCCAGCGAAATCAGCGTTGTGAGGACTGGCAGGATCCATTGGGCAACGTCTTGTGGCAGATTCTTCAAAAATGGGGGAGTATTCATAAACCTTATTCAACCACGTTGTTGGCATAAATGGGGTATTCCACACAGTTTTTGAGCGCCTTTGGCACTATGGAAGTCATGACTACGTACTCGTTATGGATTGCAATCGCAGCTGTGGTGCTCGTGATTCTCATTGTGGGCATCATCATTGTTGGCAATAAACGGAAATCGGCAAAGTCTGTTTCCTTTGAAAAGACCGAGGAGCCGAAAGAACTTACCCAGCAGGAAAAGTCCGGCAACTACCAGGCAAAGGGGGGTTTTAATTTCGCTCAAGCAGGAGTGAAGGAAAAGGAACCTATCCCGCGTGTCGACGCCCCCTCCGATCCGAAGCCCGCTCAGGCTGCGCCAATGCCGGAGCCTGAGCCGGTTGTAGAGGACGGGTCGGCGCCTGAGCCTGAGCCTGAGCCGGAGCCGGTTGAGGAAACTCAGTCCGAAAAGCCTGAGCCGGTGGTTGTACCGGAACCGCAGGTCGACCCTGAACCTGCAGTAGAACCGAAACCTGAGGTTGAGAAGGAGCCGGAACCGACACTGGTCGCGGAAGAGCCAAAGGCGCCCGCGCCTGCAGAACCCGCCTCCGACGAAGCAGACGTCGAACACCAAGACATCGAAGAAGCACAAGAGGCAGCTGACGCAGCCGCAGCAACGGTCGACGGGGCGGAACGTGCCCTGGAAGACGGTGCCGAACCGACCGAGGACGCAATTGTCAGCGAACCAGTCTCCTCCGAGCCTGTCGAGGCAATCGCGCCAGCCGCAGGCCGGATGGGTAAGCTGCGCGGGCGCCTGTCGCGCTCGCAGAACGCGATTGGCCAAGGGCTGCTTGGCATTCTTACCGCGGGCGACCTCGACGAGGACGCGTGGGAAGAGATCGAAGACACCCTCATCATGGCGGATATCGGTGCGGATCTGACCATGCGCATTACCGATGCACTGCGTCAGAAGATTGCCGAGCGAGGCGTGGCATCTGAGGCTGAAGCACGCGCAATGCTGCGGGAAACCCTGATCGAAGCCGCGAAGCCAGAGCTCGATCGTTCGATTCACGCAATGCCGAACGAAGGCAAGCCCGCCGTGATCTTGGTAGTCGGCGTCAACGGCACGGGTAAGACCACCACGACGGGCAAGCTTGCACGTGTACTCGTAGCGATGGGCCACTCGGTGGTACTTGGCGCTGCGGATACATTCCGCGCTGCTGCGGCAGACCAACTGGAGACGTGGGGGCGTCGGGTAGGTGCCTCTACGGTCCGCGGAGCAGAAGGCGCGGACCCTGCCTCTGTCGCGTTCGACGCCGTGGCGACCGGCGTGCAAGAGGGTGCGGATGTCGTGCTTGTCGACACAGCGGGCCGTCTGCACACCTCGACTGGCTTGATGGATCAGCTGGGTAAGGTGAAACGGGTCGTCGAAAAGAAATCTACTGTTGATGAGGTGCTCCTGGTACTGGATGCAACGGTTGGACAAAACGGCATTGCGCAGGCGCGAGTGTTCCGAGAGGTCGTCGATATCACCGGTGTGGTGCTGACGAAGCTGGACGGTACCGCGAAGGGCGGCATTGTGTTCCAGGTACAAGAGGAACTGGGCGTGCCGGTCAAACTTGTGGGTCTTGGCGAAGGCGCCGATGACCTCGCGCCGTTTGAAGTAGAGAGCTTTGTGGATGCTCTGCTGGGATAGCCTGGCGTGATGTGAACAGTTGGGCGGAAAGGCGCTAGGCTAGGTGCGTTCTGTCTCATTACCGAAGAATGAATTAGTTAAGGGAGCAACGCACTGTGTTCGAGTCACTGTCTGACCGCTTACAATCAGCGCTTGGAGGCTTGCGCGGCAAAGGCAAGCTCACCGAGGCTGACATTAACGCCACAGCACGTGAGATTCGGATCGCGCTGCTGGAGGCTGACGTCTCGCTGACTGTCGTACGCGCCTTCATTAAGCGCGTGAAAGAGCGCGCTTTGGGCTCCGACGTTTCAGAGGCGCTGAACCCGGCACAGCAAGTGGTCAAGATTGTTGACCAGGAGCTGACCGCCATTTTGGGCGGAGAGACTCGACGCCTCAACTTTGCAAAGACACCGCCGACCGTCATCATGCTGGCAGGTCTACAGGGTGCTGGTAAGACCACCCTGGCAGGTAAGCTGTCCCGCCACCTGGCAAAACAAGGACACACACCGCTGCTGGTGGCCTGTGACCTCCAGCGCCCGGGCGCGGTGCAACAGCTCCAGATTGTGGGTGAGCGCGCCGAGGTTGCAACGTTCGCTCCGGATCCTGGCACGTCCATAGACTCGTTTGAGCACGAGATGGGCACTTCCCACGGCGACCCCGTCGCGGTGGCGCAGGCTGGTATTGAGCACGCGAAGCAAAACAAGCACGACGTGGTGATCATCGATACCGCGGGCCGTTTGGGTATTGACGAAACGCTGATGACGCAGGCGCGCAACATCCGTGATGCAGTCCAGCCTGATGAAGTCCTGTTTGTGATCGATGCGATGATCGGTCAGGACGCGGTCACGACTGCGCAGGCCTTCGCAGACGGCGTGGACTTTACCGGCGTTGTGCTGACGAAGCTCGACGGTGACGCTCGCGGTGGTGCAGCTCTGTCCATTCGCGAAGTCACCGGCAAGCCGATCCTGTTCGCGTCCACCGGTGAGAAGCTCGACGACTTTGATGTCTTCCACCCGGAGCGCATGTCGAGTCGCATCCTCGGTATGGGCGACCTGCTCTCACTCATTGAGCATGCAGAGACCGTCTTCGACCAGAAGGAAGCTGAGGAGGCCGCGAGCCGACTCGGCACTGGGGAGCTCACGCTTGAAGACTTCCTGAACCAGATGCTGATGATCCGCCGCATGGGCCCGATCGGCAATCTGCTCAAGATGATGCCTGGCGGCAAGCAGATGAACCAGATGGCGGACATGGTTGATGAGAAGCAGCTGGACCGCATCCAGGCAATCATCCGCGGTATGACTCCTGAGGAACGCGCGAACCCGAAGATTCTCAATGCGTCGCGCAGGAAGCGCATCGCTGCTGGTTCAGGCGTGAAAGTCTCTGACGTTAACCAGCTCGTTGAACGCTTTTTTGAGGCGAAGAAGATGATGGGCGCGATGGCCAACCAGTTCGGCCTACCAGGAATGCCGGGCATGGGTGGCGGACGCTCCGCGACAAAGAAGAAGCCCAAGGGACGCAGGGGCAAGAACGGGAAGCGCAAGCCCGCGAAGCGCCGTGGTGGAGGCCCGAAGATGCCGGGCATGCCACAGATGCCGGGCATGCCTGGCATGGAGGATCTGCAGAAGATGCAGGAACAACTTCCTCCGGGTATGGAGGGGCTTGACCTCAACAATCTTGACTTCGGCGCAGCGATGAAGCGCATGGGCAAGAAGAAGTAGTCAGCAAAACACTGAAGGGCCGGTACGGGCATCCGTACCGGCCCTTTGCTATCGTGCTCGCACGCTACTGCGTAGCGGGTGCGTCCATCTCCAAGCTCGGTGTGGGATCCGTGGCGGGCCCCGGGAGCAGGCCTAGCTCTTCGAAGATCGGCATCAGCTCAGCCCACAGAAGCGGAGCGAGCGTTGCTGCGTAGGCGTTCGAGATGTGGTTCTGGTCGCGGTAGATGTACACGTTGCCACGCTGTGGCGGGCAAAACTTGTCGTCGCAGAACCAGTCAGCGGTATCGATAGACCACTGGTGATTCTCGGGCAAGAGGTACGAGGTTGCTGGGTCCTCGGGCCCGTAGATTGTGCTGCGCAGTGCTGAGCAGTCGCGTTCGGAGGCGCCAGCAACGATGCAGAGGTTCGGGTCCATAGGATCGCCTTCTGGGGTGAACATCCATGGGTTATCGCGCAAACCAACGAACGGGACGCCGTAGTAGGCGAAGTTCTGCCACAGGTTCGCGTAGGCGTCGGGGACCTTGTCCGTGGAAAACGCTGCACCGCCCGCGTGGCCCTCGGGGCGTGTGGAGTTTGAAATCACCAGGTCCGGGTTCATCTCGACGATGCTCTGGAACGCAAGCTCCGACCATTGAGCGCATACATCGCTGACGAACTCGTCTCTGTCGGCACCGCCGATGACAATCGGGCACTCCTGCCGTACGTACGGAATGACCCGGAAGTGGTGCTCTTTCCCGAGCTTGTCGAGGGGCACGACGTACGGCTCGATGTGGGACCCACCGGTCATCACTACAGTGACGTCGGACTCGAGGTCGCCGTACTGGCAGTCGGGACGAGGCATGTCCGTTGCCGGTTGGGGGATCATGATCATGCACTCGTCTACGCCGATAGGTGGGTAGATGCCCGCAATCAGGGCGGGATCGGGCTGCGGCTTGACGTCTGGGACTTCAGCACCAGCAATGGCGAGGGCGCCCGGGTAAAGGTCCTCCGGAAGATCGCGGTCTGCGTCCTCGATGCGCTGATTCCAAAGCGGTTGGATTGCAAAAATAGTGGCAACGAGCACGGAAACCAGCACGCCGCCGCCTGCGCGGCCAATGCCGGTGCGGGTGCGCAGCGTCGAGCGGGCGTCGATAACCGGTGTATCGGTCGATTGCGGGCGCTTGCGGTGTTGACGCAGCGGGTCTTCTACCAGCAGGTGTGTGACGTGTGCGAGTCCGAGCGAAACCGCGATGACGAGGGTGCCAACCCACCACGGAGGAGTCCCGAACCCCCCAGCAAGGGTGACAATGATGAGCAACGGCCAGTGCCAAAGATAGAGGGAATAGGCGATGCTGCCTAGCCACGTCATCGGCTTCGACGCCAGAATGTTTGAGACCGAGTTCTGGTTGCCACTCATGACAATCAGCGCGGCGCCAGTGAGTGGCAGCAGCGTGACAGGGCCGGGGAACGCGAGTGAAGTGGTGACGACGATGCCGGTAATCGAAATCATCACAACGCCAAGGCCCGCAGTCCACGCGGCTGTGCGCTGTGGCAGGAAACGGCTGGTTGGCACGAAGGCAAGCAACCCACCGAGCGCGAGCTCCCACGCACGGGAGAAGGTGGAGTAGTAGTTCTGGCCCGTACCGACGAAGCCGAAGCGCGCAGCGTATGCGAACGAAGCAACGGTGATAATGGCGAGCAGCGTGATCGCGCCTCGCTTGGCGATGACAGCCGGGACTTTGCACTTCCAGATCAAGAAGGCCAGCAGCGTCCCCAACAAAATCGCGAAAACGTAGAACTGGCCCTGCACACTCATTGACCACAGGTGTTGCAACGGAGACGTGTCCTGGCTTGCCGCCGCATAATCCGCATCTTGGGCGATCAGCTCCCAGTTTTGGTAGTACAGCATGGACGCTGTGAACTGCTTGGAGAGTTCCACGCCCATCAGCTCGGGGGCGAGCAGCATCACGCCAAGCATGGTTGCCAGGACAGTGAGCGCAAGTGCTGGAACGAGGCGTCGAATAGTGCGCCACAGTGGCCACCAGGGGTTGAGGCTTGGGTTTGGGCGCATTGCGTAGCGGATCTGGCCGCCGAGGAAGAAGTATCCAGACAGCAGCAAGAAGACGTCGACGCCGCCTGAGACTCGGCCGACGTAGACGTGGAACAAGACGACTAGTGCGATAGCAAAGCCTCGAAGCCCGTCAAGGTCGACGCGGTATGCGGTTGAGCGTTTCGTGCTCGGTGCAGGCATGCTGAAAAACCTCGTGTACTCTCAGATTGTTTCGCGCCCTCATTACGCTTCATGCTATTTTTCGGCGGGCAACTGAAAAGACGATACCCGCAACAGGCAGGCAAATGGTAACTATCTGCCTAGATAACAAGTCCTGTTTGGGAATTGGTTCGCTATGGGGTAACCTCTTTCAGGTTGATTATCTGTGTATGCAGGTTTTGAACAGGACCAAACTGCGTTCGCGTTGGACCCGTCACGTGCAGAGATGTGCGATGTCGCCCAACCAGTCACGCGCAGGGTAAAGAAGAAGGGTTGAACCGGCCCGCCTATCGTGTTGGCGGGTGTCTGTACTGCCCGGTGACCGTAAAGGAAGATTTTCATGGCTGTAAAGATTAAGCTGCAGCGCGTCGGTAAGATCCGTAACGCGCAGTACCGTGTTGTTATCGCTGATGCGAAGGCTCGTCGTGATGGCAAGGTTGTCGAGAACATCGGTATCTACCACCCGAAGCAGGAGCCTTCCCTCATCAAGATCGACTCCGAGCGTGCTCAGTACTGGCTCGGCGTTGGTGCGCAGCCGACCGAGCCTGTGCTCGCTCTGCTGAAGATTACCGGCGACTGGCAGAAGCACAAGGGCCTCGACGGTGCTGAGGGCACCCTCAAGGTTGCTGAGGAGAAGCCATCCAAGCTTGACCTGTTCAACAAGGCTCTCGAGGAGGCCAACAACGGCCCGACCGCTGAAGCTATCACCGAGAAGCGCAAGAAGGCGAAGGAAGAGGCTGAGGCCAAGGCTGCCGCAGAGGCTGAGGCAGCTGCAGCTGCTGAGGCTGCGGAGTCCGCTGAAGAGGAGTCCCCGGCTGAGGAGTCCGAGGACTAATCCGAACCTCGCAACGGCACGTTCCCGATCCGTGTGGTCGGAGGGCGTGCCGTTTTTTGTTTGCGAAGTGGGCGTCGAAAAGTAGGGTAATTGAGCATGGAGCTACTGATTGGTCGGGTCGTGAAGACTCACGGTATTAAGGGCGAAGTCGCGGTGGAAGTGCACACGGACCAGCCCGAGGTTCGCTTCGCGGTGGGCAGCAAGCTGCGCGGTACGCAAACGGGGAAGGAAGTTGAACTCACCGTTGCGACTGCCCGCCCGCACAAAGGACGCCTGTTGCTCAGCTTCGAAGAGGTGCCGGACCGTACCGCCGCTGAGGGGCTGCGAGGGCTGAAGTTCTTCGCGACGCCGCTTGAACGCGGGGAGGACGCGGACCCGGATGAGTTCTACGATCACGAATTGATTGGACTGAACGTGCGTCTTGATGGGGAGGAGATCGGGCAGGTCACAGGTGTGATGCATACGCCGGGGCGCCAGATTCTGGAGGTTGAGTATGACGGCCGTGAGGTCCTCGTGCCGTTCGTGAGCGATATTGTGCCCGAAGTAGATCTGGAGAAGGGCTTCCTGTCCATCACCCCGCCTGAGGGTTTGCTCAATGTCTAGGCACACCTTGAGGCTCGACATTGTCACCATTTTCCCCGAATACCTTGAGCCGCTGCGCCACGCGTTGTTGGGCAAGGCGATTGAGCAGGGGATTGTGAGCGTCCGCGTGCATGATCTTCGACAGTGGGGGCTTGGTGTACATAAGTCTGTCGACGCCCCTCCGCTCGGCGGCGGGCCTGGTATGGTGATGCGCCCGGATGTGTGGGGTGAGGCGCTTGATGCCGTGGCAGCTGGCAACGAAGGTGAAGGGTTGCGTTCCGCCGCACCGCACCGCAATGACAAGGCCCGCCACGATGAGGTCCACGCCGTCGCGCCACGGCCGTATGAAGTTAGTGATGTCCGCGAAGGCGAGTCTGCTGAGCAACCACTGCTGATTGTGCCTACTCCGGCGGGATCGCCGTTTACGCAGCAGGATGCGCAGGCGTGGTCGCGCGAGTCCCACATCGTGTTTGCTTGTGGCCGCTACGAGGGTATTGACCAGCGAGTCTTTGTTGACGCCCAGCAGCGGTACCGGGTGCGCGAGGTCTCTATCGGCGATTACGTGCTAATCGGCGGGGAGGTGGCTACGTTGGTGATCGTGGAGGCCGTCACCCGTCTGATCCCCGGGGTGCTGGGCAATACGCAGAGCCACGAGGACGATAGTTTTTCCGATGGGTTGCTTGAGGGACCGAGCTACACAAAGCCACGAACGTGGCGCGGGATCGGCGCCCCTGACGTGCTCTTTTCGGGTGATCACGCCAAGGTGGAGCGCTACCGACGTGATGCATCGCTGCTGCGCACGCAGCAAGTCCGCCCGGAGCTATTGGACGCCGCCGAGCTCGATGAGGATGACGAGTTTGCGCTGTACGGCCGCGACGTCGTGACGGCAATGCAGGTGCTCGTCGACGAGAAGCGCTGGCCGAAGGCGCGCAAGTCTTTGGCCCGTGCGTTGCGCAAGGCTGGCTACCGCGAGCCCAAAATCTCACTGGAGCCGATCGGCCCGCACTGCGAGGATGAGTCGATTCTTGAGACCGATTACCTGTTGAAGGAGGGGCATCCGCCTCTTGAGTCTTTGTGCAGGCTCGAGGTGCGCGGCCGCACCGCGCTCGAGCTGGACGCTGCGACGCAAGCGGTGGTTGCAGGCCTGCCCAGAGGTACCTACTGGTACGGATCGACCCGCCTCGTGGATGGGAACGCATAAGCATTAGAATGAGCACACCGAGATCATGAACACGGTGAAGCAGCAGCAGACCGCCCTCGAGAACCGCATCGCTGAGCTGCGCACCTTCGAGCGCGAGTACCGCACTCGCCTGCGCACACTGCTCGAGTCCCAGCTGGAGGAGCTTGAGACCCGTGGCACGTCCGCTCCGAGCGGCGACGCTGGCAATAAGTAGTTTCTTTCAAACATCAGCCACCATTCACTGCGGTGAGTGGTGGTTGTTGCCATTTCTGGGGGACAAAGGGCTAGAATGAGACAAGCTACGTGCTTCACCACCTGGTGGTGCGGTAGCGCGTGATGATCCGACCATCATCGGGGAGCGTTTCCGGAAGAACAGCTGTTGCGCTACAGTGCGCTATTGCTTAGTAGAACCGGACGTAATTAGGAAGCGTTATTTCTTTCACCGCAAATGAAGCGGAAGTTCGTCTCACGGCGGACTTCAAGCAGGGTGGTACCGCGTGGCGTTGTTCGCTGCGTCCCTGTGACAAGGTAAGCATTGTGCGTGAAGGAGAGACGGAGATGAGCAAGGTCGGAAGTGTCTACCCAAAGGTAGATCTGACCGGGGGAAGTGCCGCGTTTCCAAAAAAGGAGGAGCAGGTACTGAAGTACTGGAACGAGGATGATACGTTCCAGGCATCGCTGAAGCAGCGCGAAGACTGCGAAGAATATGTGTTTAACGACGGCCCTCCGTTCGCCAACGGTTTGCCACACTACGGCCACCTGCTGACGGGCTACGTCAAGGACATCGTGCCACGCTACCGCACGATGGCTGGTTACTACGTTCCGCGCGTGTTTGGTTGGGACTGCCACGGCCTTCCCGCGGAGCTCGAGGCTGAGAAGCAGCTCGGCATCAAGGATAAGGCTGAGATCGAAAACATGGGTCTGGCACAGTTCAACGAGTACTGTGCCAAGTCCGTGATGCACTACGCCGATGAGTGGAAAGAGTATGTGACTCGCCAGGCTCGTTGGGTGGACTTCGATAACGGCTACAAGACGATGGAACTGCCGTACATGGAGTCCGTCATGTGGGCGTTTAAGACCCTGTATGACAAGGGGCTGATTTACCAGGGCTTCCGCGTGCTGCCGTACTCGTGGGCGGAGCATACGCCGCTGTCGAACCAAGAGACGCGTCTGGATGATTCTTACCGCAACCGCCAGGATCCGACCGTAACCGTAACGATGCCGTTTACGGGTGGGCGTGAAGGATTTGCTGCTGCGGAGACCTGGAAGCAGCACCCTGAGCTGCACGACGCAGCTGCGATCGCCTGGACCACTACGCCATGGACGCTGCCGTCGAACTTGGCGCTTGCGGTCCATCCGGACGTTGAGTATTCGCTGGTCCGTGTTGGTGCGGACGGTGAAGAGGTGGTCGTCGGCAAGAAGCTGCTGCTGGCGACGGAGCTCATCGGCGCGTACGCGAAGGAGCTCGGCGAGGAGCGCGAGGTTGTCGCCACCTTCAAGGGCTCCGAGCTCGAGGGCTTGGAGTACGAGCCGGTCTTCGACTACTTCCGTGACCAGGAAAAGGCGTTCATGGTGTTGAACGCGGACTACGTGACCACCGAGGACGGCACGGGCGTTGTTCACCAGGCGCCTGCGTTCGGTGAAGACGATATGTACACCTGCCAGGAGTACGGGATCGACCTAGTCATCCCGGTTGATGCTGATGGTAAGTTCACCTCGCTGGTGCCGGAGTACGCAGGCAAGCTGGTTTTTGATGCGAACCGTGACATCATCCGTGACCTTCGTGCGAAGCACCGCGTGGTCCGTGACCAGACGATTGAACACTCCTACCCGCACTCCTGGCGTTCGGGCGAGCCGCTGATCTACATGGCGCTTCCGGCGTGGTTTGTGAAGGTCACTGAGTTCCGCGACCGCATGGTGGAGCTGAACCAGGAGATCGACTGGATCCCATCGCACATTCGGGACGGCCAGTTCGGTAAGTGGTTGGAAGGCGCGCGTGACTGGAACATTTCGCGTACCCGCTACTGGGGCTCACCGGTGCCGGCGTGGGTGTCGGATAACCCGGAGTACCCGCGTGTGGACGTCTATGGGTCGCTCGAAGAGCTGGAGAAGGACTTCGGCGTTCGCCCGAAGTCGCTGCACCGCCCAGACATTGATGAGCTGGTCCGCCCGAACCCGGACGATCCGACCGGGAAGTCGATGATGCGTCGCGTGCCGGACGTGTTGGACTGCTGGTTTGATTCTGGTTCGATGCCGTTTGCGCAGTACCACTACCCGTTTGAGAATGTTGAGGAGCACGACGCTCGTCAGCCTGCGGACTTCATCGTGGAGTACTCGGGCCAGTCGCGTGGTTGGTTCTACGTGCAGCATGTCTTGGCGACGGCACTCTTCGACCGCCCGGCGTATAAGAAGGTCGTTGCGCACGGCATCGTGCTGGGCAATGACGGTCTGAAGATGTCGAAGTCGAAGGGGAACTACCCGAACGTCAACGAGGTCTTCGACCGTGATGGTTCCGACGCGATGCGTTGGTTCCTCATGTCTTCGCCAATTCTTCGTGGCGGCAACCTCATCGTGACGGAGCAGGGCATCCGCGAGGGCGTGCGCCACGCGTTGCTGCCGATCTGGAACGCGTACACCTTCCTGCAGTTGTACTCCTCCGAGGAGGCGAAGTTCAGCGTCGATTCGCAGGATGTGCTGGACCGCTACATCTTGGCGAAGACGCATGACCTCGTGGCTGCGGTGAAGGAGGCGCTCGACGACACTCGCATCGCGGACGCCTGTGACGAGGTCCGTCGCTTCGCTGACTCGCTGACGAACTGGTACGTGCGCCGGTCACGCGACCGTTTCTGGGCGGGTCAGGAGGAGCATCCTGAGGCGTTTGACACGCTGTACACGGTCCTGGAGATCCTGACCCGTGTGACGGCCCCGTTGCTGCCGTACATCAGTGAGGTCATCTGGCGTGGCCTGACCGGTGGTCGCTCGGTGCACTTGGCGGACTTCCCGTCCGCGGATGCAATCCCGGCGGACCCTGCACTAGTCAGCGCGATGGATGCAACGCGCGCGGTGTGCTCCGCTGCTTCGTCGGTGCGTAAGTCGAAGAAGCTGCGCAACCGCTTGCCACTGCCGAAGCTCACGGTGGCGCTGGCGGGCTCGGACCAGCTGCAGGACTTCGCGTCCGTGATCAAGGATGAGGTCAACGTGAAGGAAGTCGTGCTGACTGACGACGTCGACTCCGTTGGTTCCTTCGAGGTTGTGGTGAACGCGAAGGTCGCGGGTCCAACGCTGGGCCGTGACGTACAGCGCGCTATCAAGAACGTCAAGGCAGGCAACTACGTCCGAGAAGGCGAAAACGTTGTTGTCGACGGCGACATCGTGCTCACCCCGGAGCTCTACACCGAGCGCCTAGTGGCTGAGGACCCGACGAGTACCGCTCGGGTTGACGCTACCGATGCCGTCGTTGGCCTGGTCGTGCTTGATACGGAGCTGACCGAGGAGCTCGAGGCCGAGGGCTGGGCAGCAGACGTGATTCGTGGTCTGCAGGATGCTCGTAAGCAGGAAGGATACGAAGTCTCTGACCGCATCTCGGTACAGCTGTGCGTACCTTCCGACAAGGTCGAGTGGGCGCAGCGCCACGCTGAGCACATCGCGCATGAGACGCTCGCGACGTCCTTCGAGATCGTCGAGACGCTCAACGGCGAGGCGCACACGATTCACGAAGGTGTGAGCGCAGCGATTGCTAAGCAGTAATTTGCGATGAAACGTTGGGTCCTGCACATCGACATGGATGCGTTCTACGCATCCTGTGAGCAGCTCACACGCCCAACGTTACGTGGACGCCCCGTCCTCGTTGCTGGTGTCAACGGGCGGGGCGTTGTCGCGGGCGCAAGCTATGAAGCCCGCAAGTATGGGGCGCGTTCCGCAATGCCGACCCACCAAGCTGCGAAGCTGGTGGGTCCGCGAGCGGTGCTCGTTGCCCCGCGGCGCCCGGTGTACAAGGTGGCGTCGCAACGCGTGTTTGAAATCATTGAGCGCAGGGTCAGCGTCGTGGAGCAGCTCTCTATCGACGAGGCGTTCATGGAGCCCGAGGAGCTCGCGGGAGCGAATCCGGAGACCGTGCTTGAGTGGGCCAACGAGCTACGTGGAGACATTAAGGATGAGACAGGCTTGCCAAGCTCGATTGGTGCGGGCAGTGGTAAGCAATACGCGAAGATCGGCTCGGGCCTGGCAAAACCCGACGGGGTGTACATTTTGCCTCACGAACAGCAGGAAGCGCTGCTGCACCCTCTGAACGTCAACGAGTTGTGGGGCGTTGGGCCTGTCACGGAGGCGAAGCTTGCGCAGGCCGGGATTGAAACGATCGGGGACTTCGCGGCGCTGAGCGAGAAGGAAGTCGATATCGCGCTCGGAGGGGTCGTCGCGAAGCAGTTGTGGCAGCTGGCGCGGGGGCACGATGATCGTCCGGTGGCGCCGAGGGCCGTGGCGAAGCAGATTTCTTCCGAGCACACTTTTCCCCAGGACCTGACCACTGCGGCCGAGGTTGACGCCGCGGTCGAGCGCGCCGCCGAGGAGTCGCACAGGCGCTTGCTGAAAGATGGGCGCGGTGCGAGGACTGTGACGGTGAAGCTAAGGATGGCGGACTTCCGCATTGAGTCGCGTTCTGCGACGCTGCCTTACGCCACTGACGATGCGGAGACACTGCGCGCGACGGCGTTTCGCATCGTGCGCTACCCGGACGAGGTCGGCCCGATCCGGCTCGTAGGCGTGTCCTACTCAGGACTCGAAGATGCGCTGCAGGACGTGCTGTTTCCGGAGCTAGACCAGGAAATCATCCGGCCTGTACCCGCTGACAGTGATTACGAATCCGGGGTCAGCGACCACGTGGCCAGCAGCGATGTTGCAGTCGAGCTATACGACGGGCCTACCAACGGCGTGTGGCGCGCCACCCAGGACATTTACCACGAGGACTTCGGCCACGGCTGGGTCCAAGGCGCGGGCAAAGGCTGGGTGAGCGTGCGTTTTGAAACGAGGGCCACGGGACCTGGGAAGATGCACACATTGCGTATCGACGACCCCAAGCTCCAGCCAGCGGACCCGGTGGATTCCCTTGCGTGGCAGGACTGGCTCGACTCAGAACACTGACGCCGGATCCACGCCGTTGGCCAGCGCGGTCGCGAGCGCGATGCGCGCCTGACCAGCGCGTAGGAACCCCGCGGCGATCGCCCCTTGGGAGCCGAGGGTAGCGCCACCACCGGTGCCGCCGTAGGCGAAAGTGACCTCGCCGTACGGCACGGAGCTGGTGATTACGACGGGGATATCCGAATCGAGTGCGCGGGTGATTGCCTCACCCATGCCGGGGCCAACATTGCCGGATCCGAGCGCCTCGATCACGATGCCATCCGGGTTCATACTGGTCACGGCATCCACGATCTCGCCGTCCGCGCCGGGCCATGCGCGCAGGATGGGAATGTGAATGGCTGCCAACGGCTTGCAGGCAAGTGCTGCGGGGCGGGGAAGTGGGCGTTCGCTGCTCAAGGTGAAGGCTTCGAGGGCGTGTGTGTCGCGCTTCAACAGCCCGCGGGCGGGCAGGGTGGCGCCGCCGAAGTGGAGGAGTACGCCGTTGTTGCGTCGAAGCGGATCTGCGGCGGCGGCAATTGCGCCCGCGAGGTTCCCGGGGCCGTCGGGGTGTTCGTGGTCGGCGGCGTGCTGGGCACCGGTAAGCACAATAGGGCGGGGGTCGTCGTGCACGATGTCGAGTGCGAATGCGGTCTCCGCCATGGAGTCGGTGCCGTGGCTAATTACGATGCCACTGATCTGCGGGTCTTGCAGTGCTTGTGCAGTGAGGGAGCGAAGCTTGTCGATGTCAGCGAAGGTGATCGCGGACGAGTCGAGACGCAGCGCGTCATACACGCGGACGGGCTCGGTGGTGCCACTGGAGTGGACGAGGTCTTCAGCGCTAAGGCTTGGAACGAGTGCACCTTCAGAGTTTGCGGTGCATGCGATGGTGCCACCGGTGGCGATGAGCAGTACGAAAGATTCCATAACTCACAGCGTGCCAGAGTGGCGTATTGGTGCCAAGGTAAAAACGCCGGTAACGTTGGCAAGGTTAGAGCGGTGTCGGATCGCTAACTGTGACCGTGAGCCGCTGAAGACAATGCTTCAAGGAGAAATCGTGAAAGCAGCACCGATCGTAGCTGTCGCCGCCGCGCTGGGCATCGGGCTCGGCGTGAGCGCATGCTCTGGCGACAACAGCCAGGATGATCCCGCGACCACAGCAACGCAGGCCACCAGCGAGTCTGTCGCGCCCGCCGCGCAGCAGCCAACCGCTGAAGAACTCAACGCAGTGCTCATGCGCGCAACCGATGCAAGCCTGCCGATTGAGGAGCGCGTGAACACGGTCCAGGGCGGCGAGAACGTCCCTGAACTGTTCGACGTGATGGCGCAGTCCCAGGAGGAGTCCGGCGCGAACTTCCAGGTCGTACCGCCTGTGCTTCCTGGCTACACCCCGGATACCGTTCTGGCAACGGTCAGCTTCACCCGTCCCGACTCCCAGCCGCAGCTCGCGGAGGACGTGGAATTCGTCTTCGAAGACGGCGTGTGGAAGCTTTCTCAGGTCTGGGCATGCACACTGATCAACAACACCCTGCCGCCTGAGCAGGTGCCAGAGATGTGCAAGAGCTCCGCTCCGCAGCCGGCAGCCCCGGCTGAAGAGCAGCCAGGTGAGCAGCCTGCGGAAGGCTACCAGCAGGCACCGAACCTCTAAGCAGACACTACTGCTTATCCGCGCGCCAGAGCTCCTCAGTCCACAACGTGGCGAGAGTCAGAGTTCTGGCGCGTGCGTCTTTCTTGGCCTGGCGCTCGTGCCACTGGCGGCGTACCCAACGGTCATGGCTGGTGATGATGACGGTGCCCTCGAATGCGAGCAAGGCGTGCTCCAGCTCTTCGGCCAGTGCAAGCGAGAGGTGGTTTGTCGGCTCGTCGAGCAGCAGCAGGTCAGGCGGGCACGCCAGGATGATGCCGAGTGAGACGCGGCGACGCTGGCCGAGCGAGAGGTCGTCGAGCTTCTTCGCCGCCTGCTCCTCGGTCATCAGGCCCATTTCTACGAGGTCTGGCACACCCTCTGGGGTGAGCTCCGCGAACACTTCGGCCGCGGTTTTGTCGAGGTCCGTCCACGAGTCGTCCTGCTCGAGGCGTGCGACGGTCATCTCTTCCGGCATGATGATCTCGCCCTCGTAGTCGCGCAGCTGGCCGTCGATAATTTTCAGCAGCGTGGACTTGCCGGAGCCATTTGGGCCTTCAACGAGGAGCTGCTGGCCGGGCTGCACTTTGATACTCAGTGGGGCGAGGCGGTCAGGAACGGAGAGGTTCTGGGTGACCAGCGCCGGGAGTCCAAGCGAGGTCGCGGTATGCGGCGGAAGGCCGCGGAAGCGCAGGCGAGCCGGCGGCTCCGGAATCTCCGTTCGCTCAAGCGCTTCGAGGCGTTGCGACGCCGAGCGCCTGCGGTTGCCCACCGTCTTCGCCGCGCGGTCCGCCTGGTACTTTGCCGCCATTCGGATGTCAGAAGAAGCTTCTTGGGAGTGGAAGATGTCCTCGCCGGTTTGCTCAGCGGCCTTCTCAAGCCTGGCGCGCTCGTGCTCTTGCGCTGCGTAGTCGCTTTCCCAGCGGCGGCGTCGGTCCTCGCGGGCCTTGAGGTAGTCGCTGAACGCGCCACGGTAGCGGGTGCCCTGGCGGGTCTCCTCGCCGAAGCCGCCCTCGGCTCCAAGGCCGGGGTCGAGGTCGACGATGCCGTCGCAGGCGGTGTCGAGGAAGTAGCGGTCGTGCGACGCGGCGAGTACAGGCCCTTTGAATGCCTCGAGCTCGCCGATGAGGAAGTCGACGGCTTCGTCGTCGAGGTGGTTGGTCGGCTCGTCGAGGACCATGGCGTCCACCGGGTGTAGCAGCAGCGTGGCCAGTGCAAACCGTCGGCGTTGCCCGCCAGACATCTCGCCCAGTGGGGTGGCCAGGTCGACGTTCGCAAGGCCGAGGCCAGCCAACACGGTAGCGATGCGGGCATCTAACTCCCACACGCCGGAGTTTTCCGCGCGGGACAACGCCCGGTCGTATGCGTCGGCCGCCTCCTGGTCGTCTGGGTTGTCGACCATGCGCTGCGCAAAGGTTGAGATGTCTTCCTCGACAGCGCGAAGCTCTTTTACGGCTTCGTCGATAAGTGATTGGGCGGGCTCGCTGAACGGCAGCGAGGTTTCCTGCGGGATGAAGCCCGTGATCGGGGGCGTGATAAGCACCCCTGCGTCGGGTTTCAGCTCTCCGGAGATGATGCCGAGCAGCGTCGATTTGCCGGCGCCGTTCTCTCCGATGAGCCCGGTGACAGACCCGGATGGCACCGCGAAAGAAATGTCGGTGAGGACGCGGTGTCCGCCTGGGTACGAAAACGAAATGCCGTCAAGGCCAATATGCAGTGGGGCAGTCATGGGATGTTCCTCGTCATCAAATGTGGGCCGTCTCTTATACGTTATAGTCCACAACGCTCGTGGTGTCTTGGGCCACACGGGTATCGGCTTCGTCACTGCCGTAGACAAGCCGCGTAGCGGTAAGCACAGAACCGCCCACCGGAAGTGGCGAATGCAGGTCCACCGTCAGCGAGCCCTCCGAGTGCGAAGTGTTGCTCACCACGTGCAGCGTCGTGCCGTCTAGGGCGCCAGCGACCTCGTTATCAATCGTGATGGATCGCTTGAGCGGGCGTTCCTGGACATCTACTTTCAGCTCGAGTGTTGCGTCCTGTGCGGATTCCAGCGTGTACGTGGTGGTCCGTAGCATGTCCGAGGCACCAAGTCCTCGCTGCTCAACTTTCCAGGAGCCGCCTACGCCGACTGGCTCATCCGGGAAGACAACTTGCCACGACATCAACTCGAGCAAGTTCTGCTCGGCGATGGCCCGGCCTTCCTCATCGGAATCCGCCGTAGGCATCAGTTGTACCGCCGATACTGTGCCGTTAGGGTCGCTGTGCCAGCGCATCTGGAAGCCCTCGTTTGACGTCAAGCTGTTCTGCATCGCTAAATCCGAGTGCTCTAACCCTTCTGCGACAAGGTCTACCTGGCGCACAGCACCCTCGTTGTTGCTCTCTGAAGTGTGCGTCGAAACGGTCAGCGTGACTGTGTCGCGCTCGTGCTCGCGCGCGATGACCGGCTCCGAGCCCTCCTCGCCGGGGTACTGCGCAATCGCGTGCGACAGCGCGACCCGCTGCGGCGCCGTAGTTTCGCTGTCTGCTGATGCGCCGTCCTCGTACTTCCACACCTGCGGGTTTTGTCCTTGTGAAAGTACCTGCACGACTGGTGACTCAACGGCGAACTCGGGAATGTCAGCGAATGGATCCGGCTCCTCGGCGCTGCATGCAGTGAGCGCAAAAACCGCGGCGGTGATGGTCAGAGGGCCGAACAATGAACTTTTGGGATGAGCGGAGTACAACACAACTTCACAAGCTACAGCATTTGCATACTACAGTTATCTGCGATGGGTAATTCAAAGGAATCACGTGTGCGCGGCGGGGCGTCAGCGAAGCGACGGTCGCTCGGTGTGATCGTCGGCGTCATGCTCGCTATTGCTGCTGTGGATCAAATAGTCAAGCAGATCATGGTGGCATCGTTGACGCCTGGAGTGCCTGTCCCGGTCATCGGCGATTGGGCACGTCTGTATTTGTTGTTTAATCCCGGCGCCGCGTTTTCGATGGGACAGAACTCGACGTGGCTGTTCACGACGATCCAGCTTGTGTTCGTTATCGGTGCGTTGATCTATGCCCCACGCCTTGCTGGCAGGTGGGAGACACTTGGGGTGGCGTTGATCGCGGGAGGGGCGCTTGGCAATCTCATCGATAGGCTCGCGCGCGAGCCGGGCTTTTGGTTCGGCCATGTCGTTGACTACATCTCCATCGGTTCGTTTGCAGTGTTCAACCTTGCCGACGCCGCCATCACCATCGGGGTGGCCGTCGTCGTCATCTCGATGTTTGCAAAGGAGGCGCGGTCGTGAGTACGGGGTTTCGCGCGCTTCCGGTGCCTGAGGGGCTGTCGGGGATGCGCGTTGACGCGGCAATTGCAAAGCTCTTTGGGGTCTCGCGCAGTGTTGCGGCAGAGATGATCGCCGACGGCAGCGTACTTATCGACGCCTCCCCAGTACAGAAATCCGATCGTGTTACTGCGGGCGCCCTGCTGGAGGCCACGCTGCCACCGCCGAAGCGCGCGCCGGAGCCTGTGGCCGAGCACGTCGACGGACTCGACGTGATCTACCACGACGCGGACGTCATCGCTGTGGACAAGCCGGTAGGCGTTGCCGCCCACCCAACACTGGGTTGGGAGGGGCCAACCGTGGTCGGTGGGTTGCAGGCGATGGGTTTTACACTGCCAGATGCTGGCCCCCCGGAGCGCAAGGGGATTGTGCAGCGATTGGACGTCGGCACGTCCGGAGTGATGGTTGTCGCAAATAGTGTGCGTGGCTATTCGGTGCTGAAGCGTGCGTTCAAGGACCGAACGGTGCACAAGACGTACCACGCGGTGGTGCAGGGGCTGCCTGACCCGATTGTCGGCACGATTGACGCGCCGATCGGGCGCCATCCGTCGGCGGGGTGGAAGTTTGCTGTCACGGCGGATGGGCGCCAGAGTATTACGCACTACGAGGTGCTCGAGGCGTTTCGCCAGGCAAGCCTGCTTGAGGTCCATCTGGAAACAGGGCGCACACACCAGATTCGTGTCCACATGTCTTCGGTAGGGCACCCGTGCGTCGGCGACCCAATGTACGGGTGTGACCCGAACCTTGCCGCCAAACTTGCGCTCAACCGACAGTGGCTGCACGCCACCAGCTTGACGTTCGACCACCCAAGTACCGGAAAGCCAATGACGGTGAAATCTTCCTACCCGGACGACCTGCAGCATGCCTTGGACATGTTGCGATCGGCGAACCGTGGCTAACCAGGCAAAGGGATGGCGGGGCGCAATCGCGGCGTTGCTCGCCGGTGCTTTGCTTTACGGATGCTGCTACCTTGTTGGCGTCAATAATCCACCGGAGCAACCTGTGCTGCAAGGGGATGCCCTTGGGGTGGAACAAGGTGAGACGGCGCAGGCGTACGCGGCGCGCGCGGAGCAGAGCCTCGAGGAGGCAGCGCAGGCAGGTGAACAGGCTCATTTCGCGCTTGTATCGTTTAGCCATCCTTTAGACCCAGAAGAAGCAGACGCAGTGCTACGCCCGATTGGGCGTGTGAATGCCGTGATCACCAAGTTAGGTGCGAATCCAGTCGGAGAGCCTGCGCCCGGAGCGTCGCGCGCCGAAATATTCCGAGAAGTCTCAGCGCACATTGAAGGCGCAGTCGTCTACGACACTGTTGCCCATTTGGCTGATGTGAATGATGTGAACGATGTTTTTGCTGTGGAAGTTTTACCAGCTGACGCAGTGTGGGGAGCATTTGCAATCCGGCCCGAAAGTTTCATAGACGCACAGGGCGGGCGTGTATAGTTTTTCGGGATTGCACCTATACGCGCGCCCAAATGATGCGCGGAAAACAACACGAGGAGAGACATTGGTTTCCGATCCTGGAGTCAACGCCCGAAGCCCGCAGCGTCAGCGATTTTCGAAAACGCGAATTGTGGGTGCCACGCTGGCTACAACTGCAGCGTTATTTGCAGCCTCGTGCGGCGCTATTGGCGGTGGTGAAGACGGTGGGCACGATGGTTTGCTCGCCGGAGATTACACGATTGCTGCAGAGGAAAACCTCACCAACAGCATCGTGGTCAACGGCAACATCGCGCCGATTCGCTCTGTCAGCATCACGACCCCGCTGCAGTCCGAGGTGGAGCGACTCGCAGTCCAGCCCGGTGACCGCGTCGCGAAAGACCAGTTCTTGGTGCAGATGAACACCGACGCGCTGCAGCGCCAACTGGCGAAGCAGGAAAAGCAGCAAGCGAGCGCCCAGGCAGAAGCAATGCAGGGCGTTGAGCAGGCCAAGAGTCAGCTCAACGCGTACGACCAGGCGATGGCAAACGGCTCCAACCCGGCCGTGGCTCAGGCGCAGGCCCAGGTGGATCAGGCGCAGGCAGCG
Organism: Corynebacterium sp. UMB8791; assembly: GCF_054166365.1. NCBI lineage: Bacteria > Bacillati > Actinomycetota > Actinomycetes > Mycobacteriales > Corynebacteriaceae > Corynebacterium > Corynebacterium sp. UMB8791. Next base: position 48,014 of record NZ_JBSZCG010000186.1, read on the forward strand.
CTTGATGCTGCGCTTGCCGCGCAGGGTGGCGCACGGATGATCGCTTCGCCGAAGATCGCAGCCCACGTTCAAAAGATGGCCGGCGATTTGTCCTCCCGTCTGCCAGGCGGTTCCGGCCACGGCATCCGCACGGCACCTCCTGCAGCCCCGGCCGCGCCGGGTCAAGTTCCGGGTGGCGGCCAGGGTGCTGTCCCGATGCTGAGCGTGGAGCAGGCTCGAGCTGCACTTCAGGAGTCGCAAGCCGCGCTGGAGGCCGCCAAGGCGCAGGCCGGGCAGGAGCGGCAGCAGCTCCAGGCACAGGTTGACTCCGCGTGGCGCGCAGCAGAGAATGCTTCTGCCGCTGACGACGACGGCACGCTGCAGCTCCAAGTGCAGGAAGCAACGATTAACGCTCCAATGGCTGGCGTAGTCACCAACGTTGACGTGCAGGTAGGCGATATCCCGCAGGGTCGCGTCCTTGGCATCGCAGATGACTCCCGACTGTTGATCCGCGCGAGTGTGCGCGAGGCGGACGTCCCGGCGATCAAGCAGGACAACCGCGTTGAGTTCACCTCGACTGCGACGGGTAAGAAGAAGTTCACTGGGCGCGTCACGCGAGTTTCCCCGGTCGGTTCCACAGGCGCGAGTGCTGGTAGTGGGGCAGAGGCTGCAGCAGCAATGTCCGCAGGTGGCAGCGGTGGCGGGTCCTCGGTGATGTTCCCGGTTGAGATCGAAGTCACCGGTGACAAGGAAGGGCTGTTGCTTGGCGGCAGTGTGCGTGCTGAAATTATCACTGAAGAGGCGAAGAACTCCATCAACATTCCTCGCGATGCCGTCTATGACGAGAACAAGATTTTGGTGCTCGCAACGGAGAACCCCGGCGACACCAGCGGCGTCGTAGAAGAGCGCACTGTCAAGACCGGTGCGAAGAATGACGTTGACGTCGCTGTCACGGGGGGCGAGCTCAAGCCAGGCGACATCGTGATCAACTGGCCTGAGAACTTCAAGGACAAGGTTGGCTCCACGGTGAAGGTCAACGATGAAAACTTTGATCCTGAGCAGGTAAAGGACGCAAAGGACAAGAAGCCGACAGGCAGTGCCGCTGCAACCACTCCGGCGACGTCTTCTGCAGCGCCGAAGTCTTCCGCGCCAGCGGAAAAGGAGGGGTAGGCGATGGCACGGAATCCCTTCCGAAAGCACTCCCGACAACGCGTACAGGACGATGCCACCGACGCAGAGTTCGACGAGTTGTTTGAGGCCGCCGAGCCTTCGACGGAGGAGCTCGAAGTACCAACGCCGACAGAGCCAGTTGCGCAACCTCAACCAGCACTGCACACACCTGCAGGGCAAGAGGCGATGTCGAAGAGCGGTCTGCTCATTGACATGCGCAGGATCGTCAAGACGTACAACGTCGGAGAGCCCAGCGAGCTGACCGTGCTGCATGGCATCGACTTCCATGCAGAGCAGGGCGAATTTGTCTCTATCGTCGGCCCGTCGGGTTGCGGCAAGTCGACGCTGATGAACCTGGTTGGCATGCTCGACCGGCCGACAGACGGCGCGTACGCGTTCAACGGCGAGCCGGTGTACGCCAAGTCGGACAACGAGCTGGCCGCGTATCGTAGCCAGAACATCGGCTTTATCTTCCAGAACTTTAACCTGATCGGTCGAATCGACGCGTTGCAAAATGTGGCGATGCCAATGATGTATGCGGGCGTCGATAAGAAAGAGCGCGAGGAGCGCGCCGCTGAACTTCTTAACATGATGGGCATGGGCGACCGCTTGCACCACAACCCGAACGAATTGTCGGGCGGACAGAAGCAGCGCGTGGCGATTGCCCGGAGCCTTGCGAACGACCCTGACCTGCTGCTCGCGGATGAGCCTACCGGTGCCCTGGACTCCAAGACGGGCCGCATGGTGATGGACCTCTTCCACGAGCTGCACGACGACCTTGGTAAAGCCATCGTCTTCATTACGCACAACCCTGAGTTGGCAGAAGAAACTGGCCGCATTGTAGAGATGATGGACGGGCGCATCGCGCAGGTTCGCGCCCCACTGGGGGCGAGGCCATGAACGTAGGAGAGTCAATCAAGCTTGCCTCCTCGTCGCTTCGGAAGAACAAGCTTCGCTCGTTGCTGACGCTGCTGGGCATCATTATCGGCATTATGGCAGTGGTCATTATTATGACGCTGGGTCGTGGTCTGGAGCGCCAGGTGATGTCGGGGCTTGAAGGCGTCGGCACTACGACGCACCCGGTGATGGTGCATGAGCGTCCCGATGACGCGGATGCATCCGAGGATCCCTTCGCGGCGTTTTCTTACGCGCCACCATCCGATGAGCGCAACGCAGTCACTCCCGAGCAGCTCGATGAGCTGCGTCAGGCATTTGGGGACCGTATCCAGGGCGTGGACATCGATGTTTCCACGAGTGGGGAAGTGGTCTCCGATGACACAACTGTGTCCACGAACGTCAAGCCGGTCCTTGCAGACTCGATGAAGGTGCGAAACATCGAAGTGCAGTTCGGCCGCGAGATTTCCCAGGATGACATCGATGGGCACCGGCCGCTCGCAGTCGTGAGCCCCTCGCTTATCGACGCCCTCTTCGACGGCAACGCCCAAGCCAGTTTGGGCAAGCGCATCGATGTGGTTGTAGACGACCAGCCGGCAGTGTTCACTATCGTGGGCGTGCTCGATGGCGAGGAAGATTCCCGCGGCGGCGGAATGTTTGGTGCCGCAGAACAGTTTGCGGACATCTATATCCCGCTCACCGCTGCAGATCGCGTTGGGCTTGACAGCGACTGGTTCACGTCATTTTTGGTGCAATCGGCGCCGGATGAAGACGCGAAGACCTTCCAGGCCGACCTGCAACACTACATGGACCGTTGGTACGCCAATAACGAGGATTACACCATTGAGGTGGTGGATCTTTCCTCGAGCTTGGAAGAGCTGACGAGCGTATTCCGCATCATGTCGACGGTGCTCTCCGCTATTGGCGGAATCTCTCTGTTGGTCGGTGGCATTGGCGTGATGAACATCATGCTGATCACCGTCACTGAGCGCACACGGGAAATCGGTGTGCGCAAGGCGCTGGGTGCCAAGCAAAGCGATATTCGTACGCAGTTCATCGTCGAAGCGATGCTGGTGTGCCTGATTGGCGGCATCATCGGTGTAATTCTGGGCGGGGCGATTGGCATGATCGCGACGGCCGCGTTCGATGCCTTTACTTGGCCGCCGCTCGGCGCAATTGTGTTGGCGCTCGGGTTTTCGCTGGCAACCGGTATTTTCTTCGGTGCCTATCCGGCTGCGAAGGCTGCAAAGATGCAGCCTATTGATGCTTTGCGTTACGAATAAGTTCGCTGGTTGCTGGCTCTTTTGGCCGTGTCCGAAGTCTGGATAAGATGAAGCGCATGGCCAAAAAATCTTCCTTCGTCCACCTGCATAACCACACCGAGTTTTCGATGCTCGACGGCATGGCGAAAGTTGACATGCTTGCGGAGGAGGTTGTGCGCCAGGGAATGCCCGCGGTGGGCATGACTGACCACGGCAATATGTTCGGCTCGAACGCGTTTTACCGCCAGATGGTGGACGCGGGGGTGAAGCCGATCATTGGCATCGAGGCCTACTTGGCGCCGGAGTCGCGCCTGAATAAGAAGCGCGTGCTGTGGGGCACCCCTGACCAGAAGCGCGACGATGTGTCCGCCTCCGGTGCGTATCTGCACCAGACGATGCTGGCAGAAAACGCGACCGGCCTGCGCAATCTGTTCAAGCTCTCGTCGCTGGCTTCGTACGAGGGGCAGCTTGGTAAGTGGCCGCGCATGGATGCGGAGCTCGTCGCCGAACATGCCGACGGCATCATCGGCACCACGGGGTGTCCGTCGGGTGATGTGCAAACCCGTTTGCGGCTTGGCCAGTACCGTGAGGCCCTTGAGGCCGCGGCGATGTGGCAGGACATCTACGGCCGTGATAACTACTTCCTCGAGCTCATGGACCACGGTCTGGATATTGAGCAGCGCGTACGTAATGACTTGCTGCGCATCGGCAAGGAGCTCGACCTTCCGCCACTGGTGACGAACGACTGTCACTACGTCCTAGAGTCCCAGGCGCCGGCGCACGAGGCCATGTTGTGTGTGCAGACCGGCAAGACGCTGATGGACCCGGACCGCTTTAAGTTCGACGGCACCGGCTACTACATCAAGTCAGCTGAGCAGATGCGCGACCTGTGGGACTCTACGGTGCCTGACGCCTGCGATAACACCCTGTGGATCGCGGAGCGTGTCGGTGACTACAGCGAGCTGTGGGAGGAACATCCGCACGACCGGATGCCGGTGGCTGACGTGCCGGAAGGGGAGACCCCAACAACGTGGCTGCGCAAGGAAGTGATGCGTGGTTTGCAGGCGCGCTTCGAGGGCCGGGAGGTGCCGGAGGAGTACATCGAGCGCGCGAACTACGAGATCGACGTCATCGATATGAAGGGCTACCCGTCCTACTTCCTCATCGTTGCCGAGCTGATCAAGCATGCGCGCGAGGTCGGCATTCGCGTCGGGCCGGGCCGTGGCTCCGCGGCGGGTGCGCTTGTGGCGTACGCGCTGACCATCACGAACATTGACCCGATGGAGCATGGCCTGCTCTTCGAGAGGTTCTTGAACCCGGAGAGGCCGTCGGCACCTGATATTGATATCGACTTCGACGACCGCCGCCGCGGGGAAATGATCACGTACGCTGCAGAGCGCTGGGGCGAGGACAAGATCGCACAGGTGATTACCTTCGGCACGATTAAGACGAAGCAGGCTATTAAGGACTCGGCCAAGGTGAACTTCGGCCAGCCCGGCTTCCAGATGGCGGACCGTATTAACGCGGCGCTGCCTCCTGCGATCATGGCGAAGGACATTCCGCTGGCAGGTATTACGGATCCGGAACACCCGCGGTACAACGAGGCGACCGAGGTGCGCTCCATGATTGAGACTGACCCGGATGTAGCCCGCATCTACGAGACTGCGCGTGGCCTTGAAGGTACTGTGCGCCAGGCAGGCGTGCACGCTTGTGCCGTGATTATGGCGTCGGTGCCTTTGATGGACCACATCCCGATGTGGAAGCGGCCTGCCGACGGTGCGATCATTACTGGTTGGGACTACCCAGCGTGTGAGGCCATCGGCTTGCTGAAGATGGACTTCCTTGGCCTGCGAAACCTCACCGTGCTTGGCGACGCACTGGAAAACGTGAAGAAGAACCGCGGCGAGACCATCGACCTTGAGTCGTTGAGTACTGACGACCCGAAGGTATACGAGTTGCTCTCTCGCGGCGATACGCTTGGCGTGTTCCAGCTGGACTCGGGTGGCATGCAAGAGCTGCTCAAGCGCATGGGACCGACTGGTTTTAAGGACATCGTCGCTTCGCTCGCGCTGTATCGCCCAGGCCCGATGGGCATGAACGCCCACTGGGACTACGCGGACCGCAAGAATGGCCGCAAGCCGATTACCGCCATCCACCCGGAACTTGAGGAGCCACTGAAGGACATCCTGGACGAAACCTACGGTTTGATCGTGTACCAGGAGCAGATCATGGAGATCTCCCGAAAGGTTGCGAACTACACCGCTGGTGAGGCAGACGGCTTCCGTAAGGCCATGGGTAAGAAGAAGCCAGAGGTGCTGGCGCAGCAGTACGAGAAGTTCTGGTCGGGGATGCAGGACAACGGCTATTCCAAGAGCGCGATGGACGCACTGTGGCAGATTATTGAGCCGTTCGCCTCGTACGCGTTTAACAAGTCTCACGCTGCAGGTTACGCGCTAGTGTCCTACTGGACGGCGTACATGAAGGCGAACTACACCGCTGAGTACATGGCAGCGTTGTTGACCTCGGTGGGCGATAAGAAGGACAAGTCGGCGATCTACCTTTCCGACTGCCGCCACCTTGGCATTTCCGTGCTCCAGCCAGATATTAATGCTTCCGAAGAGAACTTTATGGCTGTTGGCGAGGACGTTCGATACGGCCTCGCGGCGGTGCGTAACGTCGGCGTCGAAGTTGTTGAGTCGATTAAGGAGACACGCCGGACGAAGGGCGAGTTCACGAGCTTCTCTGACTACCTCGACAAGATTGACCTACTGCCATGTAATAAGCGAATTACTGAATCTCTAATTAAGGCCGGTGCGTTTGACTCGCTTGGGCACCCGCGCAAGGGGTTGATGCTCATCCAGGAGGATGCCGTCGATTCTGTGCTTACCACGAAGAAGGCTGCTGACAAGGGGCAGTTCGACCTGTTCGCCTCTTTCGGAGGTGACGACGCTGTTGCTGCTGACAACGCGTTTGCGCTGCAGATCCCGGATGAGGAGTGGGACAAGAAACACAAACTTGCTCTCGAGCGTGAGATGCTGGGCTTGTATGTCTCGGGCCACCCGCTTGACGGCTTCGAGGAAGCAATTGACGCACAGACCGATACTCAGTTAACGACGATCCTCTCCGGCGAATTGCGAAACGGCGCCGAGGTAACGATTGGCGGTCTGATCTCTTCGGTCGATCGGCGTTTCTCGAAGAAGGACGGTTCCCCTTGGGCGATCGTCACGATTGAGGATCACCACGGCGCCTCCGTTGACGTGTTGCTGTTTAACAAGGTGTATTCGCTGGTTGCGCCACAAATTGTGGAAGACAATATCATCCTTGTGAAGGCGCACGTCTCGATCCGTGACGAACGCATGAGCCTGTTCGGCGACGACGTCAAAACGCCGGAGCTCGGGCCTGGCAACGGTGCTGGGCTGCCACTGCGTCTCACGCTGCGCACCGAGCAGTGCACTGTGGATAATATCCAGCGTTTGAAGGGCGTGCTGCAGAACAACCCGGGCGACTCGGATGTGTACCTGAACCTTGTACATGGCGACGAGACGCAAATGATGGTGTTAGGCGACCATCTGCGGGTGGAGCGTTCGGCGAGCTTAATGGGCGATCTGAAGGCGACGATGGGGGTTGGGATCCTCGGCTAGTGGAGGGGAGTGAATATATTCCCCGGTGTGAAAATCAGCTTGGCTACACTCTGTCGTTGGAATCAATACCAGCTAAGAGGCGAATGAGTGGAGCATAATATATGTCCGAGCACAAGATTTTGACAACACATGTTGGGTCCCTGCCGCGCACCCCTGAGCTGCTCGAAGCGAACCAACTTCGTTCGGAGCAGCAAATCAACGACGAGGACTTCAAGGAGATCCTTGAGCGCGCGATCGACGAGGTTGTGCAGCGCCAGGTTGACCTGGGCATCGACATCATCAACGAGGGTGAGTACGGTCACATCACCTCTGGCGCGGTCGACTACGGTGCTTGGTGGAACTACTCTTTCTCTCGTCTTGGTGGACTGACCATGACCGACGAGGACCGCTGGGCCTCGCAGGAGATCAAGCGTTCCACGCCTGGAAACATTGAGTTGACCAGCTTCGCTGATCGCCGAGACCGCGCACTCTTTTCCGAGGCGTACTCCGACCCGCACTCCGGCATTTTCACTGGCCGTGCGAAGGTTGGTAACCCGAAGTTCACGGGTCCGATTACCTACATTGGCCAGCAGGAAGTTGAGACGGACGTTGCACTGCTGAAGCGCTCCATGGATCGCGCCGGTGCCACGCAGGGGTTTGTCGCAGCGCTTTCGCCAGGCTCCGCCGCCCGTCTGAAGAATGAGTATTACAACACCGACGAAGAAGTCGTACAGGCGTGTGCTGCTGCGATGGCACACGAGTACAAGGCAATTACCGACGCCGGTTTGACCGTGCAGCTCGACGCACCTGACCTTGCGGAATCCTGGGATCAGATTAATCCCGAGCCGACCCTGGAAGACTACCGTGCGTGGCTGCGTATTCGTATCGACGCCATCAATGAGTCCATCCGCGACTTGCCGAAGGAACTGACTCGCCTGCACATTTGCTGGGGTTCGTGGCACGGCCCGCACGTTACCGACGTACCGTTCGGCGACATTATCGAGGAGATCCTGCGGGCAGAGGTTGGCGGCTTTTCCTTCGAGGGGGCATCGCCGCGTCACGCGCATGAGTGGCGCGTTTGGCAGGACCACGCGTTGCCAGAGGGCAGCGTTATTTACCCGGGTGTCATTTCGCACAGCACGAACGCTGTCGAGCACCCACAATTGGTTGCGGATAGGATCGTTCAGTTCGCCGAGGTCGTCGGCCCAGAAAACGTTATCGCTTCGGCAGACTGTGGCTTGGGTGGGCGCCTGAACCACCAGATCGCCTGGGCGAAGCTGGAATCACTGGTGAAGGGCGCGGAGATTGCATCACGTCAGCTCTTCGGCTAATCGGAAGTAGCAGAAGCGCTAAGGCCGGTGCCCACCTCGGAAAGAGATGGGCACCGGCCTTAGCGTTACTTGCTACGCAGCTACTTAAGCATGGACTTCAGTTTGTCCTGCGCTCCAGGGATAACCTTGATCGCCGCGGTGATCATCTGAATCAGCCCGACGAAGAGTGCGATGCCAGCCGAGATATAGCTGAAAATCTCGCGAGTTTCATCGGTCATGATGCCTTTGTTGATCGCTTCGGAGCTTGGGCCTTCAGCTTTTCGTGGCTCCGTGGTCTTTGGTACTGGCGAAGCGGTAACCGTCACGGTCACAGCAGGTGCTGTTTCTGTGGCAGTAACACGTGATTGCGTGGTCGGCGTGTCTTGCTTCTCTTGTGCCATCAGTGGGCTTGCCGTGAGGCAAGCACCACCGAGGGCGGTAGTAATGGCAAGAGCGACCAGTGAGCGTGTATTCACGTTCAACTCCCTGTTTGTCTGAAGTAGTGGTGAAGCTTAGAACACCTTCGGCACGTGGACGTGGCCGAGACCCAGGTGGAACTGCGCGTTTGCCATGTCGATGAGCTTGTTGAGGCCAGTCGGGTCGGACAGGACGATAAGGCCGGTGGTCAGGACCGCAGCGAGGATGCCTGCGAAAGCACCGAGGGCGTGTCCCTTAGAGCTGCCGGACGTCTTCGTGTTGTTGTTGGTGCCAGGATTCGTGTTGTTGTCGCCTGGTTTCTCGGTCTCGCCTGACTTTTCGGTCTCGCCTGGCTTCTCCTCGTCCTTCTTGTCGGACTCCTTGCCGGTGTCAGGGGTTTCCTGGGTGTTCTGATCCTTGGTGTCACCAGGGGTCTGCTCGGCGGTTGGAGCCGTGGTGTCCTTCGCTGGGGCGTTCTCCTCTGCGAACGCAGGGGCGACGGTCAACGAGATTGCGGTTGCGGCGGCAACGGCAACGGTGGAAATGCGCTTCATGAAATCTCCTGAAGTTGTTTGAAAGGATAGGAATTCGAGGCGAAACCACAGCAATGTCAATGAAATGCTACGGTTTCCACGAATTGTTGCTAGAAAATCTAGCAGACAAGCGACGATTTTAATAGTTAGACCGCTTGGACTGACTACTGCAAAGTATCACCTAGACGTGGTGCAGCGGTATACACTTTGCTGTTATGAGTGAACAGGAACAGCCAGCTTTCCACGCGGTACACGCCGCAGACGTTCAAGCAGCGCAGTCGAAGATTTCTGCGGTTATTGAGCCGACCCCATTGCAGTACTGCCCCCGCTTGTCGCAGCAGTACGGTGCCGAGATTTTCCTCAAGCGGGAAGATTTGCAAGACGTTCGTTCCTACAAGATTCGCGGTGCGTATTACAGCATCTCACGGCTCAGTGACGAGGCGCGTGCAGCCGGCGTCGTTGCGGCGTCAGCGGGCAACCACGCTCAGGGTGTGGCCTACGCATGTCGGGCGTTGGGGATCCAGGGCAAGATTTTTGTGCCGAAGCCAACGCCGAAGCAGAAGCGAGACCGAATCCTGGTGCACGGTGGCGAAAACATCGAGTTGGTCGTCGTGGGGGATACGTTTGACGCCGCTGCGGAGGCCGCCCGCAAGGACGCTGCTGAGCGCGGTGCAACCATGGTTGAGCCTTTTGACGCCCGTGATACCGTCATCGGGCAGGGGACAGTTGCGGCGGAGATCGTGTCGCAGTTGTCAGTTATGGGCCGCGAGCTGGACACCATCTTCGTGCCAGTCGGCGGGGGAGGCTTGCTGGCTGGCGTGCTTTCCTACGTGTCCGACATGGTGCCTGGCACTGCGGTCGTAGGCGTTGAGCCCGAGGGCGCACCGTCGCTTGAGGCCGCCCTGGAGGCTGGTTACCCTGTGACGCTCAACGAAATTGAGTCCTTTGTGGACGGCGCTGCTGTGAAGCGCACCGGCGATTTCCCGTTCGCTGTTATTGAGGAAAACCTTGCTCGCACGCACCTGCTGCGTTGCAAAGAAGGCGCGGTGTGCACGTCGATGCTGGAGCTGTACCAAAACGAGGGCATCATCGCGGAGCCTGCGGGCGCGCTGTCTGTGGCGGCACTATCGCAGATGAAGCTGCAGCCGGGCAGCACGGTGGTGTGCATCATCTCTGGTGGCAACAACGACGTGTTGCGCTACGCAGAGGTCATGGAGCGTTCGCTTGTGCACCGCGGACTGAAGCACTACTTTTTGGTGAACTTCCCTCAGGAGCCAGGGCAGCTGCGCACGTTCCTTACCGACATCCTTGGGCCTAACGACGATATCGCCTTGTTCGAGTACCTGAAGAAGAACAACAAAGAAACCGGTGCCGCACTGGTTGGCCTGGAGCTTTCTTGCGCTAGCGACCTCGAGCCGTTGCTTGAGCGGATGGAGGCGTCGGTCATTGATTGCCGACGCCTCCTCCCAGGCACACCAGAGTATGACTTTATTGTGTCGGCATAACCAGGGCGAATGCCCACGGTTCTAAGCGGGTTTCGTCGGCGGAGACCTCGGCGCCACCGAAGGTGTACAGCAGGGTTCCGCCCACTGGGGCGACGGTGCCCTCCGACCCAAAGTTTGCCACCAGCACTGCCTGGTCACCCATGGTTAGCCACGCGTCGTCTGCGCCCTGGGCTGGGCCGTGATCTACGGTCAGCTGGCGGAGGTCGTCGCGCGCCATCGGGTACTGCTTGCGCAGCTCGATGAGTTTCTTGTACGCCGCGAGGATCTCGCGTTGCTCCTCGTCGAAGTTCCAGTCGAGCTTCGCGGAGGTAAACGTTTCCTCCGCGGCAGGATCCGGGACGGCTGAGGAGTCCCATCCCATGCGGGCGAACTCGTTCATGCGCCCCTGGCGGGTCATTTCCAGGAGCTGTGGATCGCTGTGCGAGACAAAGAATGGGAACGGCGTGCGTGCACCGAACTCTTCGCCCATGAAAAGCATCGGGCTGAATGGAGATAGGAGTACGACGGCCGCCTTGAGGACCTGCTTGCGCGCACTGAGATACTGCGACGGGCGGTCACCCTTCGCGCGGTTTCCGGTCTGGTCGTGGTCGGTGGTGTAGGTGACCATCTGCCACGGTGCGACGCGGTCAAGGTCGAGCGCCTTGCCGTGGGTACGCTGGCGGTACACGGAGTAGTCCTCGCGGAAGCGGTAACCGTTGCGCAGTGTATCCGCCAGGATTTCGAGCGTGCCATAGTCGGCGTAGTACCCGGCACGCTCGCCGGTGACCAGCGTGTGGATCCCGTGGTGGACGTCGTCAAGCCAGTGTGCGTCGAGCCCGTAGCCGCCGCGCTCCGGGGACTCGAGGAGCCGTGGGTTGTTTTGCTCCGATTCGGCGATGATGGTGCGGGGGATGCCGGTGGAAGCTTCAACTTCGTTGGCGACGTTCTTGATTTCCTCCATGATGGAGAAGGCCAGGCGATCGTCGTAGGTCTGCACCGCGTCGAGTCGCAGGCCGTCGACGTGGAACTCGTCGAGCCATTGGAGCACGGCGTCGAGTACATATGCGCGGACCTCATCCGAGTGGGCACCGGACAGGTTGATCACGTCACCCCAGCCGGTGTGCCCTGCGGTTGTGTACGGACCGAAGTTGCCGTTGTAGTTACCTTCGGGGCCGAAGTGGTTGTACACCACGTCGAGGATGACGGCGATACCGCGGGCGTGAGCAGCGTCGATAAGGGTCTTGAGGCCCTCGGGGCCGCCGTACGATTCCTGCACGGCGAACCAGTCCACGCCGTCGTAGCCCCAGTTGCGGGCGCCCGCGAAGGGCTGCACCGGCAGCAACTCAATGGAGTTGACGCCAAGTTCGGCAAGATAATCAAGCTTTTCGACGGCCCCCTCGAACGTCCCCTGTGGCGTGAAGGTGCCCACGTGGAGCTCGTAGAGGACTTGGTCGCGAAGTGCGATGCCTTCCCACGAATCATCCGTCCAATCGAACGTGCTGCTGGTCACCTCTGATGGGCCGTGGACGCCCTCGGGCTGGAAGCGCGAACGAGGGTCGGGTAGTGGCTGTGACCACTCGCCGTCACGAAGCAAGGAGAAGCTGTAGCGCGCACCAATTTCGGGTTGGGCGACTTCGCGCGGAACCACCCACCAGTCCCGGCGGGTCTCGTCACGCTGCATCTCGAGCGTGCGGGGCCCTTCGCTGTCGTGGAGGTGCAGGCGCGCGCCGTGCGCGTTCGGAGCCCACACCCCAAATTGTTGGGGCATCGGAGTGTGCTTGCTAGACATACCACCAACTGTATGGAAGTACCATAACCGTCGCAATGGATTTAGAGTGGAAGCACTATGCGCACATCGTACGAACTGCCCGCCGCCGGTGACATCACCACTCACGAGATCGAGATCAAACGATCCCGATTCATCACTTGGATTGGCCGCACCCAGTCTGAAGCCGAGGCGCGGGCCCTGATCCAGCAGGCCCGTGAGACCTACCCCGATGCACGTCACCATTGCTCCGCATATATTCTGAACGTCGACGACGCCCTGCCCGTCGAACGCTCATCCGACGATGGGGAGCCCTCCGGCACCGCAGGCAAACCGATGCTCGATATGCTGCACGGCTCCGAAATGCTTGACCTCACCGCTGTCGTGATCCGATATTTCGGTGGTATCAAGCTGGGTGCAGGAGGGCTGGTTCACGCCTACTCTGACTCGGTTGGGCAGACGCTTCCACTGGTACCGCGGGTGCTGCGTAGTACAAAGGAACTCGTGCGCGTCGATCTGCCGCACGCGGAGGCAGGTCGCATCGAGGCCGAGCTGCGCAACGCAGGCTTTGACATTGTCAACGTCGAGTACGGTGCCGCCGCCACGTACACGCTGGCGCACGACCCCGGACAACGCGAAGCACTCGACGCGCAACTCGCAGCGAGCACCCAGGGCCGAGCGGAGGCAGAAGAAGCAGGTCGCCAATGGATTGAATCTGCACGCTAAACTGTGTGCCATGACTATGCAGCCTCGTCCATCGAATCCGATTGAATCCCGCAAGCAGGCGGTACGCCGTTACTCCAAGAACGCAGTCGTGTGGGCCGGCGGTGGCCTCGGCGCTGGTGTAGCGCTCGGCCTGATTGCCGGTTCGTGGCAACTGTTTATCGTGTGCCTTGTCATTGGCGTGGTTGGTGGCTATATCAACTGGAGCAAGGTGCAAAAGATCGTAAACCATCACGACAACTACTAAACAAGCAAGATGACTAGCCCAAATACCACCGCGACGAGGATCGACGTCTGGCTCTGGGCTGTCCGCATCTTTAAGACGCGCTCGTTGTCCGCGGAGGCGGTTCGCGCCGGACACGCCAAGCTCAATGGCAAAGCAGTCAAGCCCTCAGCACAAGTCGTGCCAGGGGATCGGCTCAAGGTGTGGAAGGACTACCGCTACCTTGACCTGGAAGTCACCCAGACGCTGCAGAAGCGCGCCGGGGCGAAAATCGCCACGACCTGCTATGTAGACCACTCGCCACCTCCTGTGACATCGGAGGTGTTTGGTGCGCTGCCCGTACGGGATCGTGGGGCAGGTCGGCCGACGAAGAAAGAGCGCAGGCAGCTCGACCGCCTGCGGGGACGCAACAGTTTCTAGGCGTTGTCGCCCGAGTGTGTTTGCGGGTCGCCGCCCTCACGGAGTTGGGTGAGCCTGCGTGTAAGTTTGCGTTTGCGTAGTAATGGCCGGTTTCCGCTTTCCCACGTGCGGTTGATGTGCTCCTGCCCGTACTTGTTCAGCAAGAGATCGTCGACAAGCCTGACTTGGCCTGGGGTGAACCGCGTCTGCAGCGTGTTCTGCACGGCTTCGATGTCTGCCGGGTTCGCTAACTCCGCGAGAGCAGAGACTGTTTCGATGCCGTCGGCGCTGAGTAGCTCGTGTAAGAATCTGTAATCGTCAACGCGGGACAGGGGAAACGACGCCCCAAGGATCACGGTGAGCACACCGGGGAGCGTCTCTGGTGTCAATGCCGCAGTTGTATCGGGAGCGCTCGGGCTCTGTTTTTGCGGGTTGGACAGCTCTGCGATTTGGTCGAACTGCTGATCCGCAAGTTCGATAAGTCCGGCTGCGAGCGTGAACGCGCGATCAATTTGTGGGTCCAGCTCACCGTGGGAGCGCTTATACCGCACATCGTGCTCGAACTCCGCCCACGCGTGCTGCAGCACCGTCCGGACTTGCACCTCGAAGACTTGCCCGCGGTACTGTTCGAGCTCCTCGTTATGCTCACCTACCTGGAGTACCAGGTGGTGCGAGCCGTATCCGAACGTGCCCGACACCCTCGTCTCCTGCGCCTTGTCCACGCTACGAAGCACGTCGAACTGATCCGCAAGCAAGCGAAGCACTGCTGGTATTTCGGTGGAATGCATCACGGTGATGCGGGCCCCGATGAGGTCACGGATGTCGTTCCACGGGTCCGGGTACACAATCTTTCCACCACGACGCTTCTTAGCTTTTTCTTTCAGCGAAGGCCAGCTTTTGATGCGGACATCGACGCGGTCAAAGTTGATACCGGCGTCGATCATGAGCTCGTGGAGCGCATGACGAAACTCCTCGGCAACCCCTTCGTGTTGCCGCAGCCACGCGAAGTAGGTGTTGCCGAGTTGCGCGATTGTGTCATTGTGCTTCGTGTTCATCGGCACAACAGTGTACCCACCGTTGCTATTCGACGGCCTCTCGACGCTCCAACAGCGCAGTAGGAAGGTACTCGAGCAGGACACCGACCGGGACAGTGCCGTGAAACTCTCTACCGGTGAACCGCTCGAACCAGGACCCCTGCGGCAACGTCAGTGTGGTGTCCTCCCAGCCACCCCGGCGCGCAAGTTCAAGGGGCTTTCGGGTTGCAACCGCAATCATGCCAATCTCGGCCGTATCCCGGTGCTCACGAGCGAATCCAACAAAGTGCTGCTGGGATGGGCCGACCGCAAACACCGCGCGGTGCTTCCCCTCGGTAAACAAGGTCGGCGTGGTCTTTCGTGCCGTAAGGCATTCACGGATAACCAGCTGCTTGGCGGCGTCAACAGACTCGGATAGGCCGGGCCAGGACCGGCCCGGCGAACCGGCTTGCTCGCAGCCCAAGAAGTCACCCAGATTGAACTGCGGTTGCTGCCGTGCATCGAGGTACTGATGCAGCGTTTGGGTACGCGCTGTGTAGTCGATGAAGCTGCGGTTGTCCGGGTCTACGAGTGTGGGTTCGAAAAACTCCATGCCCTGATAGGTATCAGGGATGCCAGCGCCGGCAAGCTGGAGCACCTTGCGTCCCAGTGATACCGCGACGGCCCCCTCGTGGAGAGTCGCCACGAAGTCCGAAATCAGCGAAGTTGCAGGGCCTGCCAATACCGCATTCACCCAATCCAGTACCTGCTGCTCGTACCCTTCATCGGGGTCGAACCAGCTGGTATGAAGAGCGGCCTCGCGGATCGCCTTCAGCGCATAGTCACGCAACCGTTGCGAAAGCGTCTCTGTCACAACCCCATCCGCGGGCCAAATCCCCACGATATTCTGCAGTAAGAAATGCGCCGTGGCGTGGTCTGGCGGAGGCAACAGCGCTGTCGTCGTGTTCACTAACTCCGCAAACGCGTTTGGTACTTCGGCGATCTCCAGCATCCGCGCGCGCGTATCCTCGGAACGCTTCGTGTCGTGGGTGCTCAACGTCGTCATCGTCTGCGGCCACAGCTCAGCACGCTCTTGCTGCAACAAGTGGAACTCTGCCGCACCAACCCCGAAACGGCCAGGAGCGCCGCCTACTTCCTGCAGCGCCACCAACCGGTTCGCCCTATAGAACAACGTGTCTTCGACCCCCTTCGCCATGACCGCACCACACACCTGCGCAAAGCGGGTGCTTGCCTCACCTTCAGCGAGCAGGGCAGCCGCGATGAGGTCGAGGGCGTCGCGCCGGGAAGGGAAGCGTTGTGCCATATCGGCCACCACGGTGGCCGTGATCCTCGACAGTGATCGGTAATCGGCGCGGTAGACGGGGATGGCTGCGACTAATGCAATGACGGTGTCAACGAGGATTTCGTCAGAGACGGCGGAGCCGGCCGTCGAAAAGTTATCGCGCCGAATAGCGCGCGTGAGACGGCGAACCTCCGCCTGAAGCTCGTGCGTTGCCACCTCACGCTTGAGCTGTAGCGCCGCGGCATCAAGCGCTGCCTGATCCCACGTGGAGCCCGATTGGCGCAGTGCGAGCATACTGAGTGTATCCTCGGCCGTCTGGTTGACGAAGATGCCGTCGAGCTCGCGAAGCGCGTCGTAGCCAGTTGTGCCGTTGACGCGCAGGCGTGGGTCGAGCGGCTCGTCGGCCTCCAAGATCTTCTCGACGACCAGCCAGCGATCGGGACCAACAACATCACGAAGCCGTGACAAGTACCCGAAAGGGTCCGTGAGTCCATCCGGGTGGTCGACGCGGACGCCGTCAATCAGATCCTCAGCCACAAGTTGGCGGATGATCGCATGCGTGTGTTCAAAGACCGCGGGGTCCTCTTGTCGGATGCCCGCAAGCCCGTTGACAGAGAAGAATCGGCGATAAGAAATGATGCCGTCGCGCCAAAACATCAGCTTATAGGACTGACGCTCGTAGACCTTCTTCGGATCGTCGTCGAGGGAAGAGCAGGTGCCTGGCTTGAGTGGGAATACGTTGTCGTAGTAGGCCAGCACGATGCCGCTTTCGGGGTTGTCCTGATCTAAATAGCGCAGCGTGAGAGCATCTTCGTCGTGTTCCTTCCCGAAGATCGGCAGGCCGAGCTTCCCGCCCGCCCCGTTGTCAGCGTGCCAATCGATATCGAAGTAGCGCTCGTACTCAGAGTCGCGACCATGCTTGAGAACGTCCCACCACCAGCTATTGAGCTGCGGGGAAGCGACACCCAGGTGGTTCGGCACGATATCGATGATCACGCCAAGGTTGAGTTTTCTGGCTGCCTCCACGAAGCGCCGGAAGCCTGTTAGTCCACCCAGTTCCGGGTTGACCACAGTCGGGTCAGTGACGTCATAGTTGTGATTCGATGTCGGCAGTGCCTGCAAGATAGGAGAGAGGTACACATGGGAAATACCGAGTGACTCCAAATAGGGCAGACACTGCGCTGCCTGGTCGAAGCCGAACGCGCGACCCGACGGATCGGCTTGTGGGCCACGCAGCTGGAGACGGTAGGTTGATGTAATTGGGGCTTGCAATACGTCCTCCTTGAAGTTACCAGCCACCCTAGTAGCTCAAGACGCACTTAGCTGCGGACGCGAGAATCACAAGAGAGAGGGAAGCCAACCGAATAGCGCATGACGTGCTCCGGATTGGCGAACGCCAGAACTTCCTCCAAGGTGGCGTCGAAGACGAAGAGTTCTTGCTGATCGCGGGAATAGAACAGCAATTCGTTGTGCGGCATGAGTACGCGATCAACGTGAGCATAGAGCGTCGAGAAGAGTTGCGGGTGAGCGAGCCAAGACGCCGCATACCCAGCAGAGCTTTGCACCTGAACTCCCTTCGGTGCTCCGAACCCTAGCGAATTTTCCGCTGGCAGGTAGTCCAAGATTACTCGGCCCTCGAGAAGATCGGTGCTCAGCATGCGCGCAGCTGAGTTCCACGCCTGGTGGACCGTCAAGCCCATCGCGCCAATGGACTGGTGCGTCAGGCCCTCCACCGAATCTGAGTCAAAGACGCACACCAACCCGGGCGCCAAACTGATGTAAGCGGTCGAAGCCCCGAAACCTGGCGTGAGCCACGCACGCGAAGAACTCGACGTGACTTCACAACGTCGGGCCAGACGGGGGAAAATGGGTACAAGCATTGAAGGGGCGCACGGAGCGGGCATATGAGTAGTCATATGTACTTAGACCGTTCAAACCCGCCGATGGTTCCCAAAAAGTTTTAAAACGGTGGTTGCTCGTTCAATCCTAGGGCATCCAGCAATTGATCGGCCTTCCAGATTGCTATGTCTTGGCCCTGCTCAATAAGCTGCCGAGCGCGTTTTTCCTTCGAGGTCATTGACCCCCATTCGCCAACAACGAGGATGGTGGTCTTCTTCGTCACGTTCTTGCCCACCTGGCCGCCCTGAGCAGCAATGCCTTGCCACAGCGCACCCTTATCAAATGGAGAAAACTCACCGGTCAGCGTGACGTGTTGCCCAAACAATGGCGAGGAAGCATCAGCATCGAGCGCCGGTTCTGGCACCGTGTCCGGGGTTGCCACCGCTTGCCACGGAGCTGGCTTGCGACCCTTGCTCTGCTTCTGTGTGCTCTTTCTAGAGGGGCCCGCTTGGTTGCTTCCAGCAGGTGCAGGAACTGCAGCGGCAGCTGCCTGCATGCCTCCCTTGGCGATGCTTTCTGCTTGCAGTGCACGGCCCGCGCCGGATCGGTCCTTGAGCACTGGAGTCACCCGATGGGAATCGATCGAGCCCAAAGTGAAGCCAGCGTCATGGACAAACCCAACAAGTGAACCCTGGTAGTGCGCCCGACGGGCCAGGCCAACCATGATGCCCGCACAGGCTGCAGCATCCGCGCAGGCGTCGTGGTGCTGCTCCAGCGGCACGCCGAAGTGAGACGCCAAGGTGGGCAACTTGTGGTTCTCAACATCAAGGTCGCACGAGCGTGCCTGCGCCAACGAGCATGCGAAGAGCATCTGTGGCGCATCAATCCCGACTGCACCAGCAGCTTGAAACAGCGCAGTGCTATCAAAATGCGCATTGTGAGCCACAAGGGGGAGGGAACCAGCGAACTCGACAAGTTGCGCAATACAGTCAGCCACACTTGGTGCGTCTGCCACGTCCTCCCGACGAATCCCATGAATAGCGACGTTGTGGGGGTCAAACTCGGCCCACTGCTCCGGAGGCATACACAACCAAGAAACGCGGTCAGTTTCTACACCATCAATGACTTTCACCGCACCGATCTGACAGATAGAACCCCACCTCTGGTTGGCGGTTTCCACATCAAACGCAACGAAATCAAAGCCAGGCAAACCGCTTGAACCGCCTCGCTGCGCGTCCTGCGTCGGGGCGTCGCCACGCTGCGCAGCAGAAATAGCATCCACGAGCTCGCGCATCGCAGCGCCCGCGCCAGGCGCAAAAACAACGTTTACAACGATGTCGCTACACGTGATACTGACGGTGCCCGTGCTCCAGTCATCGCCTTCGGTCAAGTCAACCTTTGTGATTGCCTCTATCGGAATGCGCGTGGGCTCGCTGGAGCCAGCCAGCGCCGCCTCCAAGGGTGTTGGGGTGACGACCAGCTCCGTATTCGAAACACTCAACGTCGCACGGCAAGCAGTAATCACAGCGTATGGCTCCAATCAAAAATCCGGTAGGCGGGTAGCACACATACTACTCACCCACCGGACATGAAACTGACGGCGGTCAAGCCCCTGGAGTTACGCGTCCTCGCGAACCGGGGCACCTACCTGCTTCAGCACAACGGTAGAGCGCGCCGGGACGACTGTGGTCTCCGAGGCGCCGATTGTCAGCGTGCTCGCCGGGTAGCCAAGTTTCTCAGTTGTATCGATGAGCACCTCCCAGCTTGATCCGAACTCCTGTGGAGGAAGCGTGAATTCGATGTCTTCGTAGTGGGCGTTAAACATCAGAATGAATGAATCGTCTCGCACACGCTGACCGCGAGCATCCGGTTCTGCGATGGCGTCGCCATTGAAGTAAACCATCAGTGCCTTGCCAAACGCGAAGTCCCAGTCGGACTGCGTCATCAGCTCGCCGGACGGCACCAACCAGGCGATTTCGCGGTCGACAGCATCCGTGCCCAGCGCGCCGCCTTCCAAGAACCGGCGCCTGCGGAAGACCGGGTGGGCCTTGCGGATAGCGATCAGACGCTTGGTGAACTCGTGCAGCTGTTCGCTGTCGTCGAGCTGTGTCCAATCCATCCACGCAATCTCGTTGTCCTGGCAATAGACGTTGTTGTTGCCACCCTGGGTACGGGCCAGCTCGTCTCCATGAGAGATCATGGGCGTGCCTTGGGAGAGCAGGAGCGTCGTCAAGAAGTTGCGACGCTGCTGGGCGCGCAACTGATTCACCTCGGGGTCATCCGTCGGGCCCTCGACGCCACAGTTCCAGGAGCGGTTGTGGCTTTCGCCGTCGCGGTTGTCCTCACCGTTGGCCTCGTTGTGCTTGTGGTTGTAGGAAACCAAGTCATTCAACGTGAAACCGTCGTGGGCCGTAATGAAGTTAATCGAGGCAGTAGGGCGACGTCCGTTGTGTTGGTACAAGTCAGAGGAGCCGGTCAGGCGGGATGCGAACTCACCAAGTGTCGCTGGTTCACCGCGCCAGAAGTCGCGCATCGTGTCGCGGTACTTACCATTCCATTCGCTCCACAGCGCAGGGAAGTTGCCAACTTGGTAGCCTCCCTCACCGACATCCCATGGCTCGGCGATCAACTTGACCTGCGAGACTACCGGGTCCTGTTGGACCAGGTCGAAGAACGTTGCCAGACGATCGACGTCAGAGAACTCGCGTGCAAGGGTCGAAGCTAGATCGAAACGGAAACCATCGACGTGCATCTCAGTGACCCAGTAACGCAAAGAGTCCATGATGAGCTGCAGTGAGTGAGGGTCGCGCACATTGAATGAGTTTCCGGTGCCTGTGTAGTCCATGTAGTGGAACTTGTCGTTGTTCACCAGGCGGTAGTAGGCCTCATTGTCGATGCCGCGGAAAGCAATGGTGGGGCCGAGGTGGTTGCCTTCAGCAGTGTGGTTGTACACGACGTCAAGGATGACCTCCATGCCTGCCTCGTGGTACGCCCGCACCATGCCCTTGAACTCGGCGACGGCGTCGCTCGGCTGCGCAGCAGCTGCGTAGTTGTTCTCGGGGGCAAAGAAGCCAAAGGTGTTGTAACCCCAGTAGTTACGCAGACCAAGGTCGCGCAGACGCCCATCCTGCAAGAACTGGTGGACAGGCAGGAGCTCGACAGACGTCACACCCAGATCCTTGAGGTAATTGACCACTGCTGGGTGTGCCATGCCTGCGTAGGTGCCGCGGAGGTTTTCGGGTACGTCAGGGTGCGTCTGGGTCATGCCTTTGACGTGGCATTCGTAGATGACGGTTTCCTCATCTGGGATGCGTGGTGCGCGGTCATCGCCCCAGTCAAAGAACGGGTTGATGACGACAGAAAGCATCGTATGGCCCAGCGAGTCTTCTTCGTTGCGGCCCGTTCCGCGGACCTCTGCATTGATGTCATAGGAAAACAGCGAAGAATGCTGTGAGAACTCGCCGTCGAAAGCGCGCGCGTAGGGGTCGACGAGCAACTTGTTCGCGTCGCAGCGCTTGCCGTTCGCTGGATCCCACGGACCATGGACGCGGTAGCCGTAGCGCTGTCCAGGTGTAATTCCTGGAAGGTAGGCGTGCCACACGTGGTTGTCTACCTCTTCAAGTTCGATGCGAGTTTCGGCGCCTTCGTCGTCGATAAGGCAAAGTTCAACCTTCTCCGCAACTCCTGAAAAGAGCGTGAAGTTTGTTCCGGCACCGTCATAGGTAGAACCTAGCGGGTATGGGGAACCAGGCCACACGACGATATCGTTCGCGGGCTTTGGGGAAGTAGAGCTTTGAATCATAAGGAATCACCATAGTGCACCCCCCGGGGGTTCCCGCATTGCGAAACCCTCACCAGCCTGGCAATCAGCAGCCCGCTTGCAGCCCCCGAATGATGAGATCGACGGAAAATGCGAACGAGTCGTCCCTCTCAATGGTCTGTGATTGTGGCAACGTTTCGCTTGCATTCGTAGCCGCTACCAGCTGGGATTCAGTTTGCTGGACGAGGGCACTGCCAAGGATTAGGTGTAGGAGAGCATCGGCGGTTGCGCTGAGCTGAGGTGTCGACGCCCCTTCGACTTCCATAGCCAATGATGTGATGAAAAAGCGCTGGAGTTGGGAGTGTATCGGAGACTCTGGATTGCCTACCGCTGTGACCGTCACCTCAGCGCCATCTCGAATGCTGAGCAGGCAGTTACGGAGCATTCTGGCTGCTTCACTCGTGGATGCGGCTGGTGAGGAGGGGGTTGTGAGCGGCGCAACGATGTGCTCTGCCAGGCGAGCCACAAGGTCCTGTTTGCTTGCCACATGCCAATACAGCGCTGACGGTGCGACGTCGAGCTCCTTGGCGATCCTGCGCATTGACACATCGGCTAAGCCATATGACCTGAGTAAATCCATCGCAGTGATCGTGATCTGATCCACGGACAGGTGCATGTGTGCCCATGTTACCTGTCTCATGGTGGAGAGGGGGTGGACGTTTACAACGAGTTCACAGAGAGTGTTCAGATACTTTGTACCGGAGCGTAATTGGGCCAGCAGAAACGAGTGGTTAAAATTGGCATCAACGATTTTTAACGTAACAGGCCGGGTACAACCGTTGTGCTGGTCGCTGTAAGGAGAGATACGTCGTGAGGATTTCCACCACTGGTTCCAAGGTTGCTGCAGCTGCAGTAGTTGCGTTGGCGATGTCATTGACTGCGTGTGGCTCTGATGACGAGACCGCGGGCGGCGGACTGTCCACCGCTGCCAGCGCTCCGAATTCGGCGGCTTCCGAGAAAGATAAGGCCGAGAATTCGGCGAAGGAAGAGCCGAAGAAGGACGAAAAGGGCGAGAAGAAGTCCGACGACAAAAAGCAGACGGAGGCACAAGGGGAGCCCGGTGCGATCCCAACGATTGCGAATCCGTTTGAGGACGGAGAGTTCGCTGTTCCAACCTTCGAGCCAATCGAGGGCGGTAAAGAAGGCACTGAAGAGCAGCGCAAGGAAATGGAGGAAGTGGTTCGCAAGGTGACGAACCCGGAGTCCTTCGAAAAGTGGACGCGCGTCATCTTGGATAACTCCTGTAAGAAGATCACCGAACCCGCACTGGAAGAGATGGAGCGCCAAGGCGTTTCTCTCGAGGTGATTGAGCAGGCTGCCCGTATGCAGGAAGAGGCCGGTCAGGCGATTGAGATCCCGAAGACCGAAATTTCCCTGAGCGACGTCCGCGTTGATGGCAACCATGCTTCGGCGACAGTGAAGTCGAATAACTCCGAGGGCGAAAAGACCCAGACCCAGCTCTTCACGCACGAAGACGGTCGCTGGAAGCTGTGCAACTAGCACAGCAGCTCGACTCCAGGCCGCGCGCCACGATCCACGCTGGCGCCGGCCTCCTTTTCGCTGGGCTTGTCAGCGGTGTAATCGGTGGGGCAGCGTGGGCGTGGTTGCGTCCCCCGATAGTGACCGTTGTGTCGGATGGATCGTTCATGATCGATGAAACGGAAACGATCCAGAATGCGCAGTTTGCTGGACTCGGCTGGCTAGCGGTGGTGTTGTTGGTAGTCGGGTTGGTTGTCGGTGCTGCGGGTCGAGCGCGTCGAGGCGGGGGCCAGCTCGCATGGTTTGTCTGGCAGCTCATCGTTGCCGCGCTCGCCGGATACGTTGTATTGGCGGTTGGCGGAATGGTCTCGGGTTGGCTCACAGCTTTGCCTGAGCATGCAGACGGCTTCCAGGACGGTCAACGCTTAAGCGTGTTTCCGATAGTTGCCCCGGGAGTGGCGTTGTGCCTTGCGCCATTCGCCACAGGGCTCGTCGCGTGGTCGAGGATGGTGATCCGCGCAGTCGACACCCCCGAAATAGTGTGAACTACCTTATTCCCTTGGTGAAAGCTCTGGGGTGACGCCTTTTTTGGCCTGAACAGCTTTTTCGCGCCTGTCGGAGAATACAATGGCTGCGGTACGTATTGTGCTCATTTGTTGAATCTGGGAGACACGAAA